>WGBK01000267.1 GCA_015494335.1 Gammaproteobacteria bacterium
GCGGCCCTGGTCGGGGTCATGTTCATGGTGGTGCTGGGCACCTTCGAGTGGGCCACCTTCCGCATGATCGGCAAGGTGCCGAAGTCGGATATCTTCATCACCGTGCTGGTGGCGGCGGTGACCGTGATCTCGGACCTGGCCATTGCGGTCATCGTCGGGGTCATCGTGTCGGCGCTGGTTTTCGCCTGGGAACATGCGAAACAGATGCGCGCCCACACTCATATCGACGACCAGGGCTGGAAGGTGTACGAACTCAGCGGACCGCTGTTCTTCGGCTCGGTGCATGCCTTCAACGAGCTGTTCGACCCGAAGAACGACCCGGTGGATGTGGTGATCGATTTCTACGATTCCCGGGTGGCGGATCATTCCGGCATCGAGGCCATCGACAACCTGGCGGAACGCTACCAGCGCGCCGGCAAGCGCCTGCACCTGAAGCACCTCAGCGAGGAATGCAAGCAACTGCTGGACAAGGCCGGGGATCTGGTCGAGGTCAACCGGCTGGAAGACCCCAGTTACCATGTGGCGGACGATCGTCTGGATTAAGAGCCTGTCGGACTTGGGAAGATTCTACTGCGGCGATGGGAAAGCGGTGCATTTTCCCGATCTTTTTCGTTGCGTAGAACGACTATGCGCCTCAAAAGATCGAAAAACTGCCCTCGCTTTCCCACTCGCCTCGCTACGAACACCCAAGTCCGACAGGCTCTTAACTTTCGGCAATCCAGCGACCTTTGGCCAGCATTTCGCCTCCGGCGAAGACACGACCGATGAAACGGTCGCCGGGCTGGATCTCGCCGACGCCGGCCGGCGTGCCGGTCATGATGATGTCGCCGGGTTGCAGGGTCATGAAACGACCGATTTCCTCGAGGATGCTTTCGGGCGGGTAGAGCATGGATTCGACACCACCCTGCTGGCGCTGCTCGCCGTTGATCTCCAGTTCCAGGGACAGGGCATCCGGCAAGCCATTGACAGGCTGGAATGGGCTGAACAGCGCCGCGCCGTCGAAGGCCTTGGCGCGTTCCCAGGGCAGTCCCCGCTCCTTCAAGCGACCTTGAAGCTCGCGCCTCGTGAGATCGAGCCCGAAACCGACACCCGCCACGCCCCGTTCGCCGATCAGCAGACAGATCTCGCCCTCGTAGTGCAGGGTTTCACCCTCGAAACGGGAGGCAAGTCGCTCGCCGATGGCACTGGCCGGCTTGCAGAAAACCACCATTTCATCCGGCCGCTGGTTGCCGAGTTCCTCGATATGGGCCACGAAATTGCGCCCGACACAGACGATCTTGCCGGGTTGCAGGCGAGTCTCGCCGATGCGGACGGTATTCATGACAGGTCACGGGCGGTCTGGCGCCCCAGCCACTGATCGAGGCGCTTGGCGAAATTCTGCCGGTCGCGTGGGGTTAATGGGGGCGGACCGCCGCTCTGCAGGCCGCTGGAGCGCATGCTTTCCATGAAATCACGCATGTTCAGCTTCTGACGGATGTTTTCCGGGGTCAGAGCTTCGCCGCGGGGTGTGACGACCTCGGCCTGCTTGTCGATGATTTCGGCGGCAAGGGGAATGTCGGAGGTGATGACCAGATCGCCGGGGGCGCAGCGGCGGACGATTTCGTTGTCGGCCACATCGTAGCCCTGGGCTACCTGCAGGCTGCGGATGTGACGGGCCGCCGGGGTCTGGATGCTCTGGTTGGCGATCAGGGTCAGGGGGATGCCGGTGCGCAGCGCGGCCTTGAACAGGATTTCGCGCATCGCCACCGGCAGGGCATCGGCATCGGCCCAGATCTGTCCGGTTCCGACCGGTTCAGACATCCTCGACCACGAACACGCGGTTACGGCCCAGTTCCTTGGCCCGGGACAGGGCGTCGCGGGCGCGCAGGTAGAGTTGCGAGAAATCGTCGTCGCCGGGAACCACCGGCGCCACGCCGACGCTGGCCGTGAGTCGGATCGCATCCTCGTCGTTGCCAGCGGGGAACTCGCTGCGCTCGATCAGTGCGCGCATGCGTTCGGCGCTCTTCTCGGCCTGTTCGATGTTGCAGTCGGTCAGCAGCACGCAGAATTCGTCGTCGCCGAGACGGGCAACCCGGTCGTAGGCGCGGAACAGCAGGTCGAACAGCTCGGCGAAGTATTTCAATACCTGATCGCCGACCGGTTTGCCGTAACGCTCGTTGATGGCGGCAAAGCCGTCGATGTCGATGAGCAGGATGGCAAAGGGGTTCTGGGTACGCTGGTGGCGCTGCAGCTCGATGTCGACGCTTTCTACGAAGGCGCGACGGTTGAGCAGGCCGGTCAGCGGGTCGCGCTTGGTCAGTTCGGCGACGCGGGTCTCGATGTTCTGCTGTTCGCTGACATCGCGGATGACAGCGGCGAAATACTCCGGCTTCTGCCCCTCGCCCGGCAGGGGAAAGATGTTGAGGTCCACCCAGTGGTCGTCGCCAGTCTTGCTGCGGTTGAGGATGCGCACGCGCTGGCCCTGGCCGCGCTCGAGGGCCTGGCGCAGGCTCTTGCGGGTTTCGGGGTCGGCCTCGGGCGATATCAGGAAACGCGGGTCGCGGCCCAGGGCTTCCTCGGCGGTATAGCCGGTGAGCGCGGTGAAGGCCTTGTTGACGAAGACGATCTCGGGGCCGGGTGCGGAAAGGGGTTTGGCGCGGGTGACGATGACCGCGTCGTTGCAGTGATCGACGATGGTCTGGAACGGAATCTTGGAATTCATCTTGCGAAACTACCTGGTGGTTATCGTTGTGTGCCAGCCGATACTGTAGCACCCATTGACAACTTGTGGCGAATCGCCGGGAGGGGAAGCGGACGACCGGCCCTGTGCCGGCCGCCCGCGGATTGTCGGGGCTCAGTCGAGATCGTTGACCAGGGACTGGCGCGTGGCTTCGTCGACCTGGTTGCTGTAGGTGTAGATGCTGTGCTCGACGCCGATGGTCAGCCCCGCGCCCTTCTTCAGTGCCTCGACCATCTCGTCGCTGAGCTCGAAGCGCATGAAATGGACCGATGAGGTCTTCTCGTCGCTGGTTCGCTCGAGATCCTCGTCGGGGATGGCCCAGACCTTGTCGAAGCCGTCGACCTGCACCCATACCAGGTCCTCGATACCGATCATCTTGCGCAGTTGCGCATCGCGGACCTCGGGATCGGGGTACTCGATCATGAAGGTGGCCTTCCAGTTGCGGCCGTCGGGAATCAGCGGGTTGTAGGCCTCGAGTTCGTCCTCGATGCCTTCGGCCTCGAACACCTTTTCGATGCGCAGCATTTCCTGGATCTGGTACTGGATGGTCAGCCGGTCCTCGAAATAGAGGGTGGCGTTCGGTCCCAGTGCGACCTGGCGGTTCTTCTTGTGCTCCATGACCTGGTTGCGAAACTCGGGACGCTTCTCGGCGTATTCCTCGAGCGACCAGAGATCCTTGCGCGACAGGTGGTGTGTATTCATGGCGGTTACCTCGTTCATGTTTCTGTCCTCGTTCAGATGCCGTAGGCGCGGCGCAGCAGGGTGATCGGGTGGATCGCGTCGCTGCCGTCGCCGAGGCCCTCGGCAATGTGGTGGCCGGCCATCGGACAATCGCTGGTGTAGACGTCCGCTTCGGCCTTCTTCACCCGGTTGGCGACCGGGCGCAGGATTTTCATCGATACATCGTGGAATTCCTTCTTCACTGCGTAGGTCCCGTCGTGGCCGGAACAGCGCTCGATGGCCTCGACCTCGGTATTCTCGATCAGTTGCAGCAGTTCCCGGGTCTTCATGCCGATGCGCTGCACGCGCTGGTGGCAGGCCACGTGATAGGCCACCTTGCCGACGGAATTGCGGAAGTCGGTGTTCAGCTCGCCGGCCTTGTGACGCAGCATCAGGTATTCGAAGGGATCGAACATGGCCTGCTGCACCCTGGCCACTTGCGGATCCTCGGGGTACATCAGCGGCAGTTCCTGCTTGAACTGCAGGGTGCAGGAGGGCACCGGAGAGATGATATCCCAGCCCTCGTCGACCAGTTTCGCCATCAGCGGGATGTTGTGGTTCTTCAGTTCCTCCACCGCGTCGAGATTGCCCAGCTCCAGCTTGGGCATGCCGCAGCAGCGGGTGTTCGGGATCACCATGGTCGGGATGCCGTTGTGTTCGAACACGGCAATCAGGTCCTCGCCCAGGTGCGGCTCGTTGTATTCGCCGTAGCAGGTGCCGAAGATGGCGACCTTGCCAGTGGTGGCGTCGGTTGGCCTGGCCCGGGACGGATCGGGGCGATGGGAGCGGGTGCGCTTGCTCAGTGTGTCGCTGTGGTATTCGGGCAGACGGGCGCGCGCATCGATGCCCAGGCTGTCCTCGAGCAGGGCGCGGGTGTGCTTGTTGCGGTTCACCGCGTTGACGACATTGACCACGATCGGAATGCTCGCCAGCTTGCCGACGGCATCGGTGGAGGTGATGACCTTGTCACGCAGTTTGGCCTGCCCCTGCTTGTAGTGGAAGGCCTTGGCGCGCAGCATCAGGTGCGGGAAGTCGACATTCCACTCGTGGGGTGGGACATAGGGGCACTTGGTCAGGTAGCAGAGGTCGCAGAGGTAGCAGTGCTCGACCACCTTCATGTAGTCTTCCTTGGCCACGCCATCCACTTCCATGGTGTCCGACTCGTCGACCAGGTCAAACAGGGTAGGGAAGGCGTTGCACAGGCTGACGCAGCGGCGGCAACCGTGACAGATGTCGAACACGCGCTCCAGTTCGGCGTAGAGCTTGCCCTCGTCGTAGAAATCGGGCTCGTTCTGCCCCAGCGGGTGGCGGGTCGGCGCTTCGAGGCTGCCTTCTCTTTGGGTTGTTGCCATGGTGGTTTCCGTCGGTTCGGTTTGTTGTGGACAGGATGAACGGATTTCCGCAGGCCCCGTCTTGACGGAGCCTCGGGAAATCCGGCTGCGGATGCAGCCGGAAGAACCCGGAGGGCTCAGCCCTCGAGGTTGTCCAGAGCCTTCTGGAAACGGTTGGCGTGAGAGCGCTCGGCCTTGGCCAGGGTCTCGAACCAGTCCGCGATCTCGTCGAAACCTTCGTCGCGAGCGGTCTTGGCCATGCCCGGATACATGTCGGTGTACTCGTGGGTTTCGCCGGCGATCGCCGCCTTCAGGTTGTCGGCCGTGGAGCCGATCGGCAGGCC
>WGBK01000268.1 GCA_015494335.1 Gammaproteobacteria bacterium
AGCCGGGACAGGGCTTCGCCGATCAGGGATTGGATCTGTTCTTTCAACGGGGTATCCGGTCGGGTTCGAGAGAACCGCGCATTCTACCTTCTTATCCGGCGCTACTGAACCGAAACAAGGAGCTACTCTGGGAACAAGGGCGTCAAATCACAGAAACCACCGAAAAATGGGTGCCTCGCTCTGTGAAAAACGCCGTAAATACTTCCCTGTAGGCTTGGCTGCGGATCCATGCCGCAGACATTTTCACAGACCGGGGCGCCCGTTACCCCTGTATGGACGGACCTTGAGTACTGCCCCTCACAAATCAAGCGGATCGACCTCTATGGTGAGCCGCGAATCCCGCCGGTTGCGCGGTTGCAGCAGTTTCGGTAACAACGGGCGCAGGGCCTTGCGCAGGGTGGCTACATCCGCTGCAAGCAGGGTCAGCTGCGCGCGGTAGCGGCCGATGCGCCGCGTCATCAGTGCCGGGATCGGCCCCACCCGACGCACCCCGGAAGGAAGCCCGGCGCGCTCCAGCTCCTCGTTCAGCTGTTGCAGGCGATGTAACGCCGCCTTCAGCTCCAGCGCATCCACCTGCAGCGTGACCGCCCGCGCCGCCGGAGGAAAGCCCAGCAGTTCACGTTCCTGCAGAATCGGCTGCATCAGCCGATCGTAATCCTGCGTTTTCAAGCCCTGCATCAGCGGATGCTCGGGGAAGGCGGTCTGCAACAGCGCCTGCCCGGGTCGATCGGCGCGCCCGGCCCGGCCCGAGACCTGCAACACGGTCTGGATCAATCGTTCCGAGGCGCGGTAGAAACTGCTGAACAGGGCCTGGTCGGCATCGAGTATGCCCACCAGGGAGATATGCGGATAGTCGTGCCCCTTGGCCAGCATCTGGGTGCCGACCAGTATCGCCGGCTTGCCCTGATGCAGGCTCTGCAGCCGCTGAGCGAGGCTTTCGCGGGCCGTCACCGTATCGCGATCGACACGGATCACGGGGTATTCGGCAAAGCGCTCCCGCAGGAACACCTCCAGTTGCTCGGTGCCGACGCCGTAGTGGCGAATCTCCCCGTGCCCACATTTCGGGCAGGCCGCAGGCATGGCTTGCTGACTGCCGCAGTGATGGCAGATCAGGCGCTGGATGGACTGGTGCAGGGTCATCCGCGCATCGCACTGGTGACATTGGGCCTGCCAGCCGCATTCATGGCACATCACCACCGGCGCAAAACCGCGCCGGTTGAGGAACAGCAGCACCTGACCGCCATCGTGCAAATGTCTTTCCACGGCTTTCAGCAGTTGCGGGGTACAGCCGCAGACTGGCTGGATGCGACCGCTGTCGACAAGTTCAATAGCCGGAGGCTGTCCACCGCCGACCCGCTGGCGCAACCAGTATCGGTGGGCATGGGGCCGGCGCAGATTGTACAGGGTCTCCGACGACGGCGTGGCGGAACCGAGGATCACCGGAATGTCGAGCTGCTGGGCGCGGCGGATCGCCACATCGCGGGCGTGGTAGCGCACGCCGTCCTGCTGCCGGTAGGAGGCATCGTGTTCCTCGTCGACGACGATCAGGCCCAGATCGGGGCAGTCGCTGAACAGCGCGGAACGGGTGCCGATCAGCACCGGCGCGCGGCCACGACGAAACAGATCCCAGTTGCGCAGCCGTTCGGCATCGCCCTGGGCCGAGTGGGACAGCAATACGGGGCGTCCGAGGCGCCGCCGCATGCGATCCACCAGCTGGGGCGTCAGGCCGATCTCGGGCGCCAGCAGAATCACTTGCCGCCCCTGCTCGATAACGCGCCGCATCAGGGCCAGGTAGACCTCGGTCTTGCCACTGCCGGTCACGCCCTGCAACAGGTGGCTGCCGAAACCATCCAGCCGCGAAGAGATGGCCTCCACCGCAGCCTGCTGATCCGCCGTCAAGGGCGGGAAATCGGGCGGCTGTTCCGGCCAGTCGAGTCCATCGCCGCAATGGCTTTCGGCCAGCCCCTTGTCGACCAGCCCGCCCATCGCGGCTCGCCAGTCACCGTGCAACTCGCGCAGGGCTTGCGCAGTCATGCCTTCCGGATGGTCGAGCAGGGAGAGGTACAGGGCCTGCTGTTTCGGCGCCCTGCGCGCCAGGTTATCCAGCATATCCTCATCCGCGTCCCGGGGTCGCCAGCAGGTGACTCGCTGATCCTTCAGCGGCTGGCCCCGGCGCAGCGCCCTGGGCAGGAACAGGAACAGCAGTTCGCCGATCGGCTGCAGGTAGTAGTCCGCCACCCATCGCGCCAGTTCGAGCATGTGTTCGGACAGCAATGGCTCCTCGTCGAGACGCGCTTCCACTGCCTTCAGGTCGCCCCGGCCTGTCTCATTGTCAACCCACTCCAACAGAATCCCGGTTCGGAAACCGGACCCGAAAGGCAGGCGGCAACGCATGCCCGGCTGCAGATCGAGTGACGCCGGCACCCGATAATCGAAGCCCTGGTGCAGCGGCAGGGGGAGGGCAAACCGGCCCACGCGATCGCTCCGCCGGGTTCCGCCGCCGGCAGGGGCATCATGACTTTGGGGAGGAGATGTCATGGGCGCGATGGTAGCATCTTCACGCCGCCCGCCTCGCATGTGATGACTGTCGTTTAGCTGCACTTCTTGAAGTGGTTTCTAGCCCGCCGAAGCTAAGTAACTGATGGATCGGGAGTTGTTCAGTTATCCACATTTTCTGTGGATAAGTCTGTGGAAAGGTTGACTGAAACGGCCCGTGACCCGCACCGGGATTGCATTTTCATTGGAATGGGCATTTTTCGCCCATTCAAAATTATCCTTGAATTTCAACAACTTGTAAGAACTCTATGAAATCAGGCCAGAATACCCCTGCGAAACACAAGAGAATAAAGGATCCGGGTTGAAAATGTGCATATCTTTTCCTTGTCAAGTCCCTTTTCAACAGAGCCCGATTTGTTTTTCCTATCGATTTCCTCCCGCCCCGCCGAAAAAATGAAGTTGACTTTTTGCGCTCCGGTTCACTGTTGCGAGGTTGGCCGGACTGCGGCTTTCTGACACACTAGCGGACTGTTTTCCAACGGCCGTCATCCCGGACATGAGTTCTGAAAAGACCGCAGTCATCCTGACCAATCTCGGCACCCCGGCCGACAACAATCGCCGCGAGGTGCGCCGCTTCCTCAGGCAGTTCCTGTCCGATCCGCGCGTGGTGGAGATTCCGCGCATGCTGTGGTGGCCACTTCTCAACGGGGTGATTCTCCCCTTTCGCAGCAAGACCGCTCTCGAGGCCTACGACAAGATCTGGACCGACGAGGGTTCCCCGCTGCTGGCGATCAGCCGTCGACAGCAGCAGGCCCTGCAACAGCACCTCGGCGACGGTGTTCGCGTCGAGCTGATGATGCGCTACGGCGAACCCTCCTTCGAACAGGTGATCCGGCGCCTGCTAGACGAGGGATATCAGCGCCTGGTGGTGCTGCCCCTGTATCCGCAGAACTCGGCCACCACCACCGCCACCAGCTTCGACCATCTGGCCTCGGTACTGAGGAAGACGCGCGCCACTCCTCACCTGGATTTCATCAGCGACTATCACGGGCATCCCGATTACATCCTGGCTCTCGCCAATTCCATCCAGGAGCACTGGAAGGCCCAGGGGCGCCAGCGTTTCCTGCTGATGTCCTTCCACGGTCTGCCGCAGCGCAATGTCGAACTCGGCGACCCGTACCAGGACCAGTGCATGGGCACGGCCCATCTGCTGGCCACGATTCTCGGCCTGGCCCCGGATCAGTGGGCGCTGAGCTACCAGTCCCGCTTCGGACGCCAGGCCTGGCTGCAGCCCTACACCTCCGAAGCCCTCGCGGCCATGGCCGACAAGGGCCTCAAGGAAGTCGATGTGATCTGCCCCGGCTTCTCCGCCGACTGCCTGGAAACCCTGGAGGAAATCCAGCTGCAGAACCGGGACATCTTCCTCGAACACGGCGGCGAGGAATACCACTACATCCCCTGCCTCAACGATCGGGAAGACCATATCGAAATGATGGCCCATCTGGTCGA
>WGBK01000269.1 GCA_015494335.1 Gammaproteobacteria bacterium
CAGTTCCGTCATTTGAAGTTCTACGATGCCTGGCACCGTAGAAACATCCACAGCGCCTACCTGCAACTGGAGGCGCAGCAATGAAATGCATCACCGACGCCTGGGATCTGCACGAGCGCGAACTGCGTGGCTTTCTCTACAACCGGGTCAAGGATCCGGATCTGGCCGAGGATCTGCTGCAGGACGTATTCCTCAAGGCACTGGCCGAGAACAGCAACTTCTGCACCCTCGACAACACCCGTGCCTGGCTGTTTCGGGTCACCCGAAACCGGCTCATCGATTACTACCGGACCCAACACGTCCACGAGGAAGTGCCGGAGCAGCTGCCCGAGGTAAAGCCGGTGGAGGAACCGGTGGTGCACCTGTCCCAGTGCCTGCCCACGGCACTGGAACAGCTTTCGCCCGAGGACCGGGAGGCCATCGAATTCTGCGATCTGGACGGCATGAGTCAGGTCGAGTACGCCGAGCACAAGGGCCTGACGGTGCCGGGAGCCAAGTCGCGCATCCAGCGAGCGCGCAAGCGCCTGCGCGAAGCTCTCAAGGGCGCCTGCCATGTCATCTTTGACGAGCAGGGAAAGGTCTGCTGTTTCGATTCCTCCTGCGATACGGATTCCTGATTTCGAACCTGCATCCTTTTGCGTCCTCGTTCGTCCTCCGGGTCAGAATTGAATCCTTTGGAGAATGATGATGAACGAAACCACTGCACAGACGGCTGAGGTGGCCAACCCGCCGTCGTCGCAACCGTCGCGTGAACTGATCGCCTGGCTGGTCGGTATCCCCCTGGGCGTAGCGGCCTGGTTCTGGACCTACGGCCAGCTCGACAATTTTGCCAATTTCGTCCTGTCACTGACCGGTTACGACCGCAGCAGTCATACCGGCGAAGCCATCCATTTCTTCTTCTACGACACCCCGAAGGTGATGCTGCTGCTGATCGGCGTCGTGTTCTTCATGGGCATCATCCAGACCTTCTTCTCGCCCGAGCGCACCCGCGCGTTGCTGGCCGGCAAGAAGTTGGGTGTCGGCAACACCATGGCGGCGCTGCTCGGCATCGTCACGCCCTTCTGCTCCTGCTCGGCGGTCCCGCTGTTCATCGGCTTTCTCTCCGCGGGCGTGCCCCTGGGCGTGACCTTCTCCTTCCTGATCTCTGCGCCGATGGTCAACGAGATTGCGCTGGCGCTGCTGTTCGGCCTGTTCGGCTGGAAGATCGCTGCCCTTTACCTGGGCCTGGGTCTGGCGGTCGCCATCGTTGCCGGTCTGGTGATTGGCAGACTGAGGATGGAACGCTACCTCCAGGACTGGGTGCGTGACATCCACATGGGCAAGGATCTGCCTGCCGACAATACCCGCATGAGCTGGGTCCAGCGCTTCCATGCCGGATGGCACCATGTAAAGGAGATCGTGCTCAAGGTATGGATCTATGTGGTCATCGGTATCTCCGTCGGCGCGCTGATCCATGGCTTCGTGCCCGAGGATTTCATGGTCAAGATCATGGGCAAGGACGCCTGGTGGTCGGTGCCGGCCGCCGTGGTACTCGGCGTCCCCATGTACACCAATGCCGCAGGCGTTGTGCCCATCGTCGAAGCCCTGATCGGCAAGGGCGCGGCCCTGGGCACGACCCTGGCCTTCATGATGAGCGTGATCGCGCTGTCCTTGCCGGAGATCCTGATCCTGCGCAAGGTACTCAAGGCCCGATTGATTGCAACCTTTGTCGGTGTGGTGGCCAGCGGCATCCTGCTGGTGGGCTTCGTATTCAATCTCGTACTTTGACGGAGACAGAAAATGGCTGAATTGCATACATCGATCGTGTCGCTGGTTTCCCTGGCCGCCGGCATCGCCAGCAACCATCCGGCGATGGGGCAGTGCCAGCTCGCGCGCCTGCGCAAGCTCGGTGTCAGCGAGGAACACATCGCCGCGGTGGTGGAGATCGCGCGTCACATCCGGGATGAAGCCGCACAGAAGATGGATGCGGCCTTCGACGAGGCCAGCTGGCCGGACTCTGCGGATTCCACGGAACCGGCCGAACCGGTCGCCTC
>WGBK01000270.1 GCA_015494335.1 Gammaproteobacteria bacterium
CCCAAGGAAGTGTAGGCGAAATTGCCGATCCTGCAGGACAGCTCGTCGGACAGGATCGGCCAGGGATTCAATCAGGGGCTACCTTGCCGCCTCAGCGCAGGCGGATCGGCTCCATCACGCGGTTCTGGATGCTCTTGCCGAAGGCCGAGCCGATGCGCGCGGCCAGGCGATCGAACAGCAGTTCCTCGTTGGTGAAATCCACGATGTCCTCTTCGCCGATGACATCCCGCGCCACCGATTCCCGGTTGCCGTAGTCATCGGCCAGCCCGAGTTCGATGCCTTCCTCGCCGGACCAGATCATGCCGCTGAACAGTTGCGGGTCGTCCTTCAGGCGATCACCCCGGCCCTGTTTCACCGCGTCGATGAAATGCTGGTGGACCTTCTCCAGCATGGTCAGCACCCTTTCCTTCTCCTGCGGGTCCTCGGGCAGGAAGGGATCGAGCATGCCCTTGTGCTTGCCCGCCGTGTACAGTCTCCGCTCGATGCCCCAGCGGTCGATCAGGCCGACCAGGCCGAAGCTGTCCATGCGCACGCCGATGGAACCGACCAGGCTGGAACGGTTGACGAAGATCTTGTCGGCGGCCGCAGCAACGAAGTAACCGCCGGAGGCGGCCATGTCGGTCACCACGACATACAGGGGCTTGTCCTCGTGTTCCTTGCGCAGGCGGCGGATCTCGTCATAGATGTAGGCCGACTGCACCGGCGAACCGCCCGGCGAGTTGATCTCCAGAATCACGCCCACCGTATCCTTGTCTTCAAAGGCATCCTGCAGGCTGGAGATGATGTTCTCGGCCGCCGCGGGCTCTTCGCTGGCAATAATGCCCTCCATGCGCACCAGCGCCGTGTGCTTGCCCGGTGATGTGATCTCCCGTTCGATCACCTTGACGCCGCTGGCGTCGAGCAGCAACAGCGCCAGCGGGGTCAGGTAGAGAAAGGTGAGAAACAGGAAGAAGATGCGCCAGCGACGGCTGCGGCGCTGTTCGTTGACGGCGGCAAAGGCCAGCCGCTGGACAATAGCTTCATAGTCGGTCTTGCGGTCCTTTTTCGGACTCCGGCCGGGTTCGATATCCGGTTCGATGCGGTCGCTCATGGGGTCTCCTTGTTGATATGAATGGCGATGTGACGCGCGGGAAGCGGGTCAGACCCGCTCCCTCAGTTCGCTCAGGGAATCGATGATGTAGGTAGGATTGCTGTTTTGCAACAGTTCGCGATCGTGCATGCCCCAGCTCACGGCGAGGCTGTCCATGCCGATGTTGTGGGCCATCTCCAGATCGTACTGGGTATCGCCGACCATCACCGCCTGCCGGGGCTCCATGTCGAGATCGGTGAGGATCTCCTCGAGCATCTGCGGGTGGGGCTTGGAACGGGTTTCGTCGGCGCAGCGGGTGATGTGGAACAGCTCGTCCAGCCCGGTCTTCTGCAGGGCCATATCCAGTCCTCGGCGACCCTTGCCGGTGGCCACGGCGAGATAGTAGCCCTGCCCGTGGAGATCGCGCAGCAGATCGTCGACGCCTTCGAACATCTGCGCCATGCGGTGGCTGTCGCGAAAGAAATGCTCACGGTAGGCGTCGGCGATGCGGCGTACCCGCGCATCGTCGATTTGCGGCAGCAGGCGCGAGATCGCCACCGGCAGACTGAGGCCGATGATATGGCGGATGGCGTCATCGTCGGGCAGCGGCAGATCCTCGTCGGCGATGGCGCCGCGCATGCTGTCGATGATGTGTGCCTGGGAATCGATCAGTGTGCCATCCCAGTCGAAGATGATCAGGGGGTATTTTCGGTCTTTCATGAAAGCGATTCCTGAATCAGGGTTTCGAATGCCTCGGGCCGCGGCGCCAGCACCTTGCGGGTCTGGCCCTGCAGATCCCGGAAACTGAGCGCGCGGGCGTGCAGCAGCAGGCGCCGTATGCCCTGTCGCCGGGAGATCCGATCGGCCTCGCGGTCGCCGTACTTGTCGTCGCCGACGATCGGATGTCCCTGGGACTGACAATGCACGCGGATCTGGTGCGTACGGCCACTCAGCAGACGCAACTGCAGCAAGCTGTATTCGACGCCATCGTGCACAAGGGGTTCACAGGACTCGACAAGCGTCTGCGCCGGCTGGCCGCGCTCGTCGACGAACACCCGGCGCTCGCCGTTGGGCATGGTTTCCCGCTTCAGGGGCAGCTCGATCCGGCGGATTCGCGGGTCCCAGCGCCCGTGCACGATGGCTTCATAGGTCTTGACCATGTCGCCGCCCTGCAGCTGGCATTGCAGCTCGAGCAGGGCCTTGCGATGAAAGGCGAACAGCAGGCAGCCGCTGGTATCCCGGTCCAGCCGGTGCACCAGCTCGATCTCGCTGTCCGGCCGCAGGATGCGCAGGGCATCGATGGCCCCGAAACGCAGCCCCGAGCCCGAATGCACCGCCAGCCCCGAAGGCTTGTCGAGCACCAGCAGATCCGCGTCCTCGTGGAGAATGCGCCCGGAAAGCTCGTCGAGCAGGCCCTGCGGGATCGCGGGCGCCGCCGTCGGCTCCTCGAGGCGAAGCGGCGGAATGCGCAGCAGGTCGCCCTCGCGCAGGCGGTACTCGGGCTTGATCCGCTTCTTGTTGACCCGTACTTCGCCCTTGCGAATGATCCGGTAGAGCCGACTCTTGGGCAGGTTCTTCAGGGTTTTCGACAGGTAGTTGTCGAGCCTCTGCCCCGCCTGTTGCGGGCCGATCTCGACCAGCCGCACGGAGCTGGGGCGCGCCGCCGCCTTGGCGGGTGAAGTTTTCTTGTTCAAACGATTGCAGTGTGTATAGGGGGTTGATATATTAGAGAAATGTGAGCGAGTCCTTTGACCCTCCGACGCATCCTCTCGTCTGCGATCGTCGCGAAGTCTCTGCGATCCACGCCGCGTTTCCGTTTTTATTCAGTCGGGCCTTTTTCACTCGCCCGGCAATCCTCAAGGGCTTTGCGGCTACCGCGAAAAGCCAGAGTTTAACCCAAGTCGTCATGTACAGTCTCGTCCTCTTCAA
>WGBK01000271.1 GCA_015494335.1 Gammaproteobacteria bacterium
CCGGTGTATGGCATCGAACTGTTCCGCAACATGCTGCGGCACTGTTCCAGCAGCTACCTGGTGCTGGTCTGTCGACAGGGAAAACCCGTATCCGGCGGCTTCCTGCTGGGCTGGCGCAACACCCTGGAAATTCCCTGGGCCTCGACCCTGCGCAGCGCCAATCGCTACGACGCCAACATGCTGCTCTACTGGACAGTACTGGAATCGGCCATAGAGCGCGGCTACCAGGTGTTCGACTTCGGTCGATCCAGTCGCGACAGCAACACCCTGCGCTTCAAGAAACAGTGGGATGCCCGGCCCCAGGATCTCTACTGGCACTACTGGCTCCCCGAGGGTCGCGAACTGCCCGCGCTGAACCCCAATAACCCCAAGTTCCGCCTCATGGTCGAGACCTGGAAGCGACTGCCCCTGTTGGTCGCCAACCGGCTGGGGCCGGGTATCGTCAAAGACATACCCTGAGAACAGCCACAGTCGAGTCCTTGGTGGTTCAACCGGGGGGACTAGCCCCCTATAGGCCATGCTCCCGGCGTATATGATCCAGCAGCCCCTCCGAGGCATCCTCGATCATGTCCAGAACCCGCTCGAAACCCTGATCGCCGCCATAGTAGGGGTCCGGCACCTCGGTTTCGTTGCTCGATCGAGCGAAATCGAGGAACAGATGCAGCCGGGCCGAATCGGAGCCATCCCTGAGCATCTCCAGCAACCGCAGGTTATCCCGGTCCATGGCCAGTACATAGTCGAACTGCTCGAAGTCGCGGGCCGTTGCCTTACGTGCGCGCAGCGGCCTGAGATCGATGTCGCGGCGGCTGGCAGCTTCTGTGGCACGCGGATCGGGCGGTTCTCCAACATGATAGGCATGGGTGCCGGCCGAATCGATGTGGATCGAGCCGTCCAGGCCGGCTTCTTCCACCTTGCGGCGAAACACGCCTTCGGCCGTTGGCGAGCGGCAGATATTGCCCATACAGACAAAGAGAACTCGAACGGTCGGGGCTTTTTCGTTCATGCAGTCGTTCCGGGTTGAGGTTCAGGGTTTTGACGAATCATAATCCGGCTGCACATCCGCCATGCGGCTGCTGATGCGCACCGGTTGCTTGAGGTGCTTGTCGAAGATGGTGGCGTAGGCCAGCACGGCCTGGACATAGTTGCGCGTTTCCTTGTAGGGAACGGTTTCGATCCAGAGGTCGGCCGGCAGGGATTGCTCCTCGGGCAACCAGCGCTTCACATTCTTCGGTCCGGCGTTGTAAGCCGCCGCGGCCAGCGGGACATTGGCGTCGAAGCGGTCGAGAACGCTACGGAAATAGGAGGTGCCCAGGCGAATGTTGTTGTCCACCTCGAGGATATCGTCGGTCCCCGGCTTGCCCCAGCCCAGCGTTTTTGCCACGCGCCGGGCGGTGGCGGGCATCAGTTGCATCAGGCCCAGTGCGCCCACCCGAGAACGGGCCAGCGGATCGAACAGGCTCTCGCGGCGCATCAGGCCGTACACAATGGACAGGTCCAGCCCCTGCTCCCGGGCATTGGCCAGTACCTGCTGCCGAAAGGGCATCGGAAAACGCAGGTTGTAGTCCTTGCGATGAGGCGTTCTGGCGACGGTCTTGATGGCGTTGTCGTACCACTTCCAGCGCGAGGCGATGCTGGCGGCCATGCGGATCTGTTTCTGATCCAGCTTGCGCAGTCCCTGGAACCATTCGCGACGGGCATCGTCGCGGCGGTCGACGAAAAACAGTTCCCGCGCGCGCAGCAGGTTCGGGTTGGCATCCAGCAGCTTGCGTTCGTCCACCGGCTGGTCGCCGGCTACAGGCTGCTGCTGGATGGCGTAATCCCTGCCCACGCGATCGGCGGCGAGAAAGCCGTAGTAGCTGCCGCGTTTCGCCAGGCGCTCGAACAATTCCCGGGCCTTGCCCTGCTTGCCCGCTTCATCGTAGGCGCGTGCCAGCCAGTAGACCCATTCCGCCTCGTCGGCCAGGCGCTGCGGCATCGCCCGGATGCTGCGGATCAGCCCGATCCAGTCCTCGTCCCGCAGGTTGATGCGGGCCAGCCACAGGTGGACGGTGTCCGTTTTCAGCTTGTCGGGCAACTGCTGCAGCAATTCCTTCGCAGCCGCTCGATGCTGCAGCGCGGCAGAG
>WGBK01000272.1 GCA_015494335.1 Gammaproteobacteria bacterium
GCGGCCCTGGCCTCGTCATCCTTGACCAGCACGTCGGCGGCCACCTGCAGGAAGGTGAGGCGGCCGCGCTTGCCGCCCGTCAGGTTGAGCACCAGGGGCTTTTCGCCAATGGGCACATAGGCCGGTTCCTTCTTCTTTGGAGCGGCCTCGTCTTCGGCAGCCTGGGCCAGCGGGGCGGTCAGCAACAGGAGGACGAGGAGCAGGCGGTGGATCAATGGATTGCGCATGGTTTTTTCCGACGTGGTTCGTACTATAGTCCCTTTTGATTCTAGATGAGATTTCCGCGATGACACCCGAAAAGATACAGAAACTGATCGAGAGGCATATGCCCGGCGCCCAGGTCCAGGTCAGCGGCGGAGAGGGCAAGTACAAGGCCGAGGTGGTCAGCGACGAATTCGAGGGTCTGTCGCTGATCCAGCGTCACAAGAAAGTCTATGCCGCGGTCAACGACGAGATCGCCTCCGGCGAGCTGCACGCCCTGACCATTGTCGCCAAGACCCCGGCCTAGGTGGGCTGACCTCAATCCCTGGGCCGACAGCGGACCAGATCAGGCAATGCCGTAAACCCTTCCTTGGGGGGCTTGACGGTGGCATCCTGCTACCGACATCCCTGACCCTGACCGCGCTGTCGGCCATTGAGTCCGGGATTTATTCCTCGCTGACCACCAGGCGGTCGCGGCCCTGCTGCTTGGCCTGGTAGAGGGCCCGGTCGGCGCGCTCGAACACATCTTCCACGCTGTCGCCGGGTCGGACCTCGGTCACGCCGGCCGACAGGCTGATCGGCACCCGGTCGTCCTTGTAGCGGAAATTGGCGCCGCCGACCGAGGCGCGGATCTTCTCCACCACCGGTGCGGCCTTGTCGAGGGGCGTCTTCGGCAACAGGAGCACGAATTCCTCGCCGCCGGTGCGGAACAGGTAATCGGTGCGACGGATGTTGCGCAGCATCATGCGGGTCACGATCTGCAGGGCCTTGTCGCCGACCGAATGGCCGAAGCGGTCGTTGATCTGCTTGAAGTGATCGATGTCGAGCACCGCCAGGCTGAAGGCGTCGCGATAGCGCTCCCAGCGTGACAATTCCTGCTCCAGCATTTCCTCGTAGGCGAGACGGCTGCGCGCGCCGGTGAGGCTGTCGTACATCAGCTTGTGGCGGTTCTCGTCGAGCTTGTGACGCAACTGGGTCGATTCCTGCTCCATCCGTGCAATCTTCTGCTGCAGTTGCCGGTTGCGTTCGAGGGCTTCCTCGAAACGCTGATTGTCGCTGACGACGAAGTCCTCGACGCCGCTGCGGATGGTTTCCAGTTGCTGGTGCACTCCCTGCTTGAGGCGTTCGATGTCCTGTTCGTTCTCCACCTGCTGCTGGATGCTGCTGACGCTGTGATCCATCAGTTCCTTCAGCTGGCGGGTCTCGTCGCGACCGCGCTGGCTGGCGTCCTGCTCGTCGGTGAGTACGCCGGAGATTTCCCCGAGCTGGCGCGTGACATCGACGATCAGGCTTTCCAGCTCGACCTTGTCCTGGCTGATGCCGTTGATGATCTGGCGGATCTCGGTCAGGATCTGGTCGAGGTAATCGCGCCAGTTGTCGAAATCGAATTCGTTGTCGATGCGCGTGCGTATGGCCTCGAGACGGGTCGAGCGGCCGTGGGTGAAGCCGATCTTCTCGATCAGGGTCATCATCACGTCGCGCACCGCGTTGCGGGCGCTCTCGTCGTCGGGTTGCAGCCGGCCCTGCTGCAGCGCCGAGTCGATGAGTTCGGCAAGGCGACTCAGGCACTGCTCGTCGTCGAGGCTGAAGATGCTTTCGCGGAAGCTCTGCAGGCGCTTCTCCAGTGCAGCGTCCGGGTGCAGCTGCTCGATCAGGTCGAGCAGATAGTATTGCGGACCCTGCTGGGCCGGGGTGGTGGCCGTGGTTTCCGCATCGGAGGGGATCGACGGCAGCAGGTCGTCGCCGATGCGCGCCAGCAGGTCGGCCAGTTCCCCGAGATGATGGTCGAGGGCTTCGTTGTCCTGGTCGCGAGAGGCCTGCTGGATCTGCTTCAGCACTGCATCGAGTTCCTCGTTGAGGCCCTTGGCGGTGATGGCGAGTCGCGAGATCGCCTTGCGCAGCAGTTTCTCCAGCTCCAGCCAGGCGGCCTCGCTGTCATCGAGTTTCTGCAGACAATCGAAGTACTTCTGTTTCCAGTCCTTTTCTTTGCTCACGCGGCTGTGTCCGAAAATGGAACGGCAATCCCTAGTGTAGAATCCATGCCTGATTTTGCAGGAAAAAAGACATGAACGAGAAGAATGCGGCCCGCATTCGCCTGGTCGGCAATGCGCTGGTGGATCAGGTGATGATCCTGGATCGCTATCCGCGCGAGGACGAGGAGTTGCGGGCCAGGGGTTTCCAACGCCGAAGTGGCGGTAATGCCTGCAACAGCGCGCGCTGGCTGGCCCGCCACGGCCATCGGGTCGAGCTGGTCGCGGCCCTGGCCGACGATGCCGAGGCTCGCTGGCTGGAAGACCGCCTGCGCTCCGAGGGCGTGGACCTGTCCCGCTGCCAGCGCCATTCGCGAGGCGTTACGCCGCTGTCCAGCGTTTGGTTGGCCGAGCAGGGGGCGAGTCGAACCATTGTGCATTACCGCGACCTGCCGGAACTGTCCCTGTCGCATCTGCGCAGCCTATCGGCAGATGATGTGGACTGGCTGCACCTGGAAGGGCGCAACTGCGAAACCCTGGATCGTTGGCTGACGGAAAGCAAGCCTCCACGCGAGAGGCTGTCGCTGGAACTGGAAAAACCCCGACCGGGGCTTGAGGACCTGCTCGAGCGGGTTTCCCTGGGCATCCTGTCCCGGGCCTATGTTCGGAAAATCGGCGAGGATGCGCGGGAATGCCTGCTGCGCCTGCAACATCGGCGACCCTGGCTGCAACTGGTTTGCACGATGGGTGCCAAGGGCCTGTGGCTGCTGGATGCCGGCGGGGAACCGAAACGCCTGCCCGCCCCTCGCGTGGTCGAAAACGGCGACAGCCTCGGCGCCGGGGATGTCTTCATTGCCGCCCTGGTCGCGGCCCGGAGCCGGGGCCGAGGGCTGGTGGAGGCGGCGGACGAAGCCCAACGTGCCGCGGTACATCATCTCGAAGATGGGGAGGAGCGAAGCCTGTGAATCAGCCCGTGGACAGACAACTGTTGTGCCGGATCGAGGATCTGAGCGACCCAGGCAGTCGCGGGGTGGAATTCCTGCGCGATGGCGAACGGGTTTCGGCCTTCGTGGTATTGCGAGACGGAGTCTGGCGCGCCTACGAGAACCGCTGCCCCCATACCGGCGCGCCGCTGGACTGGGTGGAGCACCAGTTTCTCGATGCCGATGGCGCCTTGATCCAGTGCGCCGTGCACGATGCACGTTTCGACATCGAGGAAGGAGTCTGCCTGGCCGGCCCCTGTCCCGGCGCGCGGCTGACGCCACTGCCGATCGAACTGAGGGATGGAGCAGTCTGGTTGGCTGCTTGAGGCGTTTCAGACCTTGAACTGTTCGGCCAGGGCGGATAGCCGACCGGCCAGTTCCGCCAGCTGGCGGGCGAGGCTCTGCAGGGCCTGGTGGCTGCTGACGCTCTCGGCGCCGACCTCGACGATGGCCCCGAGATGTTGCTGCATGTCCGCAGAGGCCTGTTTCTGGGCTCCGGAAGCCGAGGCTATGGCCTCGATGATGGCGTCGAAGCGTTCCACTGCGGCGGTGATCTCGGCCAGCGAGCGGGAAGCCTCGTCGGTGCGTGACAGGGTTTCCCGTGCCTGGTCGCGGCTCTGGTTCATGACCTCGGCGGCGTTGCCGACGCCTTCCTGCAGGCGTTCGATGATGGCCTGGATCTCGCTGGTGGATTGCTGGGTGCGACTGGCCAGACCGCGCACCTCGTCGGCCACCACGGCAAAGCCGCGGCCCTGTTCGCCGGCCCGTGCCGCCTCGATGGCCGCATTCAGGGCCAGCAGGTTGGTCTGCTCGGCGATGCCGCGAATGACTTCCAGTACGGCCCCGATCTGGGCGCTTTCCTGTTGCACGCCATCAACGACGCCTGAGGCGTGCTCGATATTGCGCGCGAAGCCGTTGATCGAGTCGAGGGTTTCGGTGATCACGCGCTGGCTGTGCGCCAGTTGCCGGTCGATGGCCTGTCGGTCGCTGCGTGCCTGGTCCGTGGATTGCTCGACCTGCTGAACGCTCCGGGTCATGGCCTGCATGGTCCGTTCCACCTCGCCGGTGGCCTGCTGCTGGCGTTCGATCTGTTCGCCAGCCTGTTCGCTGCGCTGGTTCAGTTCACCGGCCTGGTGTTGTAGCTGAGTTACCGAGTCGATGAGACGGCGAATGGTTTCCCGCAGCTGCCCGGTGAATTGGTTGAAGCCCCGTGCGACCTCGGCGATCTCGTCCCTGCCGGGGGCATTGAGGGTCTGGGTCAGGTCGCCCTCTCCGTGGGCGATGTCCTGCAACTTGTCGGCCAGCAGCTGCACCGGGCGGATCACCAGCCTGCGGCTGAGGAAGAACAGCACCACCAGCAACAGCAGGCCGATGCCCAGGGCCAGCAGAATGCCGGAAGCCGCAGTGGTGCTGACCTCGTCTACGGACCGGATTTGTTCGTCGATCAGCTTGTCGGCCAGTTGCTCGGTCTCTCGGGTGCGCAACAGCAGGTTGCGTGCGCGGTTGCGGTAGTCTTGCCGGGCCTGCTGCAGGTCTCGGTAGGATTCCAGCGTGGCATCGACGGACTGACGGACTTCGGCCAGGCCCTGGCGCAGCAATTCGCGGTAGCTGAGGTCGCTGTTCGGGGCCGACTGCGCCGACAGGGCCATGGTGGCGATGTCTTCGATGTAGATGTCGAGATCGGTCAGATGGTTGCCGATGCGTTCGAGCAGCGGCGCGGGGTCCTGTCCGGCGAGCCGTTGCTGCAGGGCATGCAGGGCGGCATACAGGGACAGGCGGGCCTCGGTGGCGGCGGTGGCGGCAAACCATTCTTCGGTCTGCTGGGAATTGGCGGCCTCGTCACTGTCCCAGTTGGTTTCCCGTTCCACGATGATGCGATTGGCCTGCTCGTTGAGGTCGGCCAGGCGTTGCAGCAGCTGTTCCGAGCGTTGCTGCATGCTTTCCAGGGTCTCGCGATAAGCCTTGTATTTCTGCAGCAGGGGTTGCAGCGCCTGCTGGAAGGACTCGCGGGCCTGCTTCAGCGCGTTGATGCGGTCGGGGGGGATCAGGCCCGCCATGATGATCTGGTCGAAGGCGGTTTGTGACCGCTTGCGGGCCTGCTCGAGAGCCATGGCGGCATTCTCATCGCCGTCAAGCAGCTGTTCCACGCGCAGCAGCTGGTCGCGCACACCGCTGCTGGTCTTGAGTGCGCCCTCGACGGTCTGGCGGGCCTCGTTGACGAGAAAATGACTGCTGACCGAAAGTCGCTGCACGCCGAGGTAACCGGCCGCCGCGCAGAGCAGCAGGGTCAGGCCGATCAGGCCGTAGCCGATGATGAGTTTGGCGCCGAGCCGCAGGTTCATCCCTGTTCTCCAGTAAGGAAAGGGCCGATCTGGGTCGATTGGCCGATGAACCCTTTATTTAGCAGATTCGGCGGATTTTGCCTGTGCGGGGGGTGGAACGGCGGGTTTCAGCTGTCGAGTCCGTCGAATCGAACCACCTGACGCGGTTGATATTCCCGATCGAAGATGAGTTCGAAACGGGTCCCCTCCTCGTCGACGACGGCTTGCACCTGCTTCAGCTCGGGCAGGCGTGTGGCCAGCCAGGCCAGGCTGGCGGCGGCCTTTTCGTCTTCCTGGTAGAGAATGCCTTCCATCATGGCCAAGGCCATCCATTGTGCGCGTTGTCCGAGGTCGGGCTGTTCCAGC
>WGBK01000273.1 GCA_015494335.1 Gammaproteobacteria bacterium
ACGGTACCATCCTGCTCAACGCCTACCACCAGGGCGGCAATATCGTCATCGAGATCAAGGATGACGGGCGCGGCATGGACAAGGACAAGCTGCTCGGCAAGGCCATCGAGCGCGGCCTGGTCGGCGAGGACGATGTGCTCAGCGACCAGCAGATCTATGAGCTCATCTTCATGCCCGGCTTCTCCACCGCCGAGGTGGTCAGCGACGTATCCGGTCGTGGCGTGGGCATGGACGTGGTGCGGCGCAACATCCAGGAACTCGGCGGCAGCGTCGAGATCGATTCCGAGCTTGGCGTCGGCACCACCATTACCATCCGCCTGCCGCTGACCCTGGCCATTCTCGACGGCCAGACCGTCCGCGTCGGCGGCGAGAACTACATCATCCCGATCATCTCCATCGTCGAATCGCTGCAGGTGAAGCCGGAGATGGTATCCCGTGTCGGTGGCCAGGGCGAAACCTTCAAGCTGCGCGAGGAATACATCCCGATCATCAAGCTGCACGAGGTGTTCGGCCTCGAGGACAGCGAGCGGGTAGCTCTGGAAGACGGCCTGCTGGTGGTGGTCGAGGCCGACGGAGAGCATGTCGGCCTGTTCGTCGACGACCTGCTGGGCCAGCAACAGGTGGTGATCAAGTCGCTGGAAGCCAACTACAAGAAGATCGAGGGCTTCTCCGGGGCCACCATCCTCGGCGACGGTTCGGTGGCGCTGATCCTCGACATGCCGGGCATCCTCAAGATCAACAAGAACCTGCAGCAACGCCAGGAACGGGCTGCCTGAAATGACCGAGATGCACGACCACAACATCGCCGAGGATCTGAAGCAGATCTCCGCCGTGGACCAGTACCTGACCTTCCGCGTCGGCGACGAGGATTACGGCGTGCCGATTCTGAATGTGCAGGAAATCCGCGGCTGGGAGAACGTGGCGCGGGTACCCAACACGCCGGAGTACGTCAAGGGCGTGCTCAACCTGCGCGGTACCGCGGTGCCGGTGATCGACATGCGCCAGCGTCAGCAACAGACGCGGGCCGAATACGATGCCACTACCGTGGTGATCATCCTGCGCAATGAAATGGACGGCGAGGAACGCATCTGCGGCATCGTCGTCGACGAGGTTTCGGATGTGATGAACACCGGAACCGATGATATTCGCAAGACGCCGGATTTTGGCGACCGCGTCGACACCGCCTTTATCCAGGGCCTGGTCGATGTCGGTGGCCGCATGGTGATGCTGTTTGCGGTGGAAGAATTCATGCGCCATCCGGATCTCTATGATCCGCCGCTGGAAGAAGAGGAAGACTGAGTCGCTTCCGCAACCCGAGTCGAACAAGATGAACCCGATACGAAACCTGAAACTCAAGTACAAGCTGATCCTGATGCTGGTGGTGCCGCTGCTGGCCCTGCTGGGTTACTCGTTAATATTGTATACCGATGCCCGCCAGCAGGCCGAGGATGCCGGTCGCATGGTGGCGCTGGTGCAAATGGCGACCGCTATCAGCCATGCCGAGGATCGACTGCTTGGCGAATACGATATCGCCAGCCGATATTTCGCAACTGGCGGCAAGCAATTCGCTGACGAATTGCGTCAGG
The DNA here is from genome assembly GCA_015494335.1 of Gammaproteobacteria bacterium. Classification (GTDB taxonomy): domain Bacteria; phylum Pseudomonadota; class Gammaproteobacteria; genus S144-22. Next base: position 1,587 of record WGBK01000273.1, read on the forward strand.
CCGTGCAGAAAACCGACGAAGCCCTGACACAGCTCGATGAATCCTTGCAGGTGCTGAAAGAGTGGGAGCTGCCGCAGTCGTTCAACAAGCGTCTCGAAGCGATGCAGCAGAGCCGCGCCGAGCTGCCGAAGCTGCGTCAACAGTTGCAGCAGGGGAAAATCAAGCGCAGCCGCCTCGATCAATTCTATCCGCAGTTCAGTGACCGCATGCTGTCGCTGGTAGAGTTGTTGCCCAGGCTCAGTCTCGACAAGAATCTGGCAATCGCCTCCACAGCCTATGCCGCTTTCCTGCGTCTCAAGACCCTGGCCGAGGAAGAGCGTAACATCCTCTACCCCGTGTTCGAGCGCCAGCAGTTTCTCGACAATGAATTCGACCGCTTTGCGCGCAGTGTTTACTTCCAGGAAATCTATCGTCAGCAGTTTCTCGACAATACCAGTCCGCAAATGCGTTCCGAATACCAGCAGCGGATGAAGAACCCGATAGCCCTGCAGGCCCAGGCGATGCGGGAAAAGGCCTTCAAACTGGCGGATTTCGGAGACTTCAGTATCCGTGGGGATGAATGGTTGAAGGCACAGGGTGGCAAGATTGCCTTGCTCGAAGAGATGTCCGACATACTGGGCGGGGATATCCTGCAACGCGTGGAACAAACCCATGACGATGCCCTGGCGCGCATCTGGATCGTGTCGCTGGTATCCCTGCTCGCCATCCTGCTCACGGTTTTCCTGTGGTGGCTGATTTCCGGCGGTATCGCTCGTGCGGTGCAGCAGATCACCCGTGTCATCGATGCCATCGCCGCAGGTCGTCTCGATAATTCCATTGAGGCCGAGAGCCGTGACGAATTTGGCCATTTGCTCGAATCCCTGGCCCGGATGCAGCAGGATCTGCGTCAGCGCGGCGAGGAAGAAGGTCGTGTGGCAAGGGCCAATGCGCGGGTACGCCAGGCCCTCGACAATGTCAGTGCCAGCGTCATGGTGGCCGACCAGAACAATGACATCATCTATGTCAACCACGCCGCGATGGAGCTGTTCAGCGATATCGAGCCGGATCTGAAAAAAGAGATGCCGGACTTCAAGGCTGACGAGATCGTCGGCAGCAACATCGATCGCTTCCACAAGCATCCGCAACACCAGCAGCGCCTGCTGGAGAAGCTGTCGAAGGAGCATCGGGCCGAGTTCCAGGTGGGCGGACGCACCATGGCCTTCATCGCCAACCCGGTCTACGGCGAGAACGGAGAGCGCCTCGGCACGGTGGTCGAATGGATGGATCGTACCCACGAAGTCAATACCGAGGCAGAAATCCAGGACATCGTCCGTGCCGTGGAGCAGGGCAGCCTCGATCGCCGTATCGATACTGCGGACAAGCAGGGCTTCTTCCTGCGCCTGTCCGAGAGCATCAACGAAATGGTCGCTACCATCGGCAATACCATGGACGACATCAATGTGGTGATGTCCGCCCTGTCGCGCGGCGACCTGACCCAGAATATCGAGAACCAGTATCGCGGCGCCTTCGGCGATGTGGCCGAAAGCGTCAACGAAACCGTCGACAAACTGTCGCAGATCGTCGGCGAAATCCGTTCCTCGGCCCAGGAGGTGTCCGCCACCGCCAAGGAAATTCTCGACGGCAACAACAGCCTGTCGGCGCGTACCGAGCACCAGGCCTCGGCGCTGGAGCAGACGGCCTCGAGCATGGAAGAGATCACCAGCACGGTCAAACAGAACTCGGACAATGCCCAGCTGGCCAACCAGCTGGCCGAGGATGCCCGCGAAACCGCCAACAAGGGGGGCGAAGTCGTCAGTCGCGCGGTCGAGGCGATGGAAGAGATCAACCAGTCAAGCGAAAAAATTGCCGAGATCATCGGCGTCATCGACGAGATTGCCTTCCAGACCAACCTGCTGGCCCTGAACGCCTCGGTCGAGGCGGCGCGGGCCGGCGAACAGGGCCGCGGCTTTGCCGTGGTCGCCACCGAGGTGCGCAACCTGGCCCAGCGCAGCGCCACTGCCGCCAAGGAGATCAAGGAACTGATCCAGGACAGCGTCGGCAAGGTGGACGCCGGTTCTCAGCTGGTCAACCAGTCCGGCGAAACGCTGCAGGAAATCGTCAACGGAATCCGCAAGGTCGGCGATATCGTCGGCGAGATTGCCGCCGCCAGCGCCGAGCAGACGGCCGGTATCGAGCAGGTCAATGCGGCGGTCACCAGCATGGACGAAACCACCCAGCAGAACGCGGCCCTGGCCGAGCAGACCTCGGCCGCCAGCCAGTCCATGGTCGAGCGCAGCAACAACATGGCAGAGCGTCTGGCTTTCTTTACCCTCGATGCCCGCTGGGAGTCCACGGTGGTGCGGCTGGACCCGGCTCCGGCAAGCCCCTCTGCAGCTGCTGTGCAGACCGCGCAGCCTAGCGTCGCAGCGTCGCATAATCCGGCGCCCGCCGCGGCAGCGGCCACTGCAGCCGCGGCAGCACCCCAGGCCGAACCCGTATTCGATGACGACGAGTGGGAGGAATTCTGATGCCCTCTCGCCGCCCCAAATCCACCCAGCGACCCATACCCGTACACGGAGTTGCCGCATGAAAATCAACGAACCGGTTACCCAGAACGAGGTCAAGATGCGCGAGGGTTCGATCCTCGTTTCGAAGACCAACCTCAAGGGAATCATCACCTATGTAAACCAGGATTTTATCGACATCAGCGGTTTCCGCGAGGACGAACTGATCGGAAAGAACCACAACGTGGTGCGCCATCCGGACATGCCGCCGGAAGCTTTCGAGTGGCTGTGGCGCGACCTCAAGAACGGAAAGCCCTGGACCGCGCCGGTGAAGAACCGCGCCAAGAATGGCGATTACTATTGGGTCAACGCCAATGTGTCGCCGATCTTCGAGAACGGAAAGGTGGTCGAATACATGTCGGTGCGCACCCGTCCCACCGACGAGGAGATCCGCCAGGCCGAGAAGCTTTACGACGATGTGCGCGCGGGTCGTGCCTCGCTGGAGAAGTCGGGTTGGCAGAAATTCCTGCATCGCATCCGCAGCATCAAGACCACCACATGGCTGTATGCCAGCGTGGCGCTGGTCTCCGGCTTCATGCTGCTGATGGGACTGATGCTGTCGCAGGGTCTGATGTCGCCGGCCAGCGTCGGCTGGACTCTGGTCGTCGGCGGCCTGGTGACGCTGGTGGTCGGCGTGCTCAACACGCGCAACAACAGCCGTCCGATGCAGTACCTGCGCGAGCAGTTGTTCAATATTTCCAACGGACGCTACTTCGACTGGGTGCGCATCGACCGGCCGGACGATATCGGCGACATGATGCGCAGCGTGTTCTCGACCCAGGTGCGCCTGGCCTTCGATGTCATGGATGCGCGCGAACAGGCGGTCAAGGGCGAGCGCATCAAGACCGCCCTGGACAGCGTTTCGGCGAATGTCATGGTCACCGATGCCGACTACAATATCGTCTACATCAACCCGGCCATCGAGAAGATGTTCCACGAAGCCGAGGATGACATCCGCAAGGATCTGCCGGATTTCGATGCCTCGAACCTGATTGGGCAGAACATCGACATCTTCCACAGGAACCCCGAGCACCAGCGCAGCATGCTCGACCGCCTCACCGAATCCTACAC
>WGBK01000274.1 GCA_015494335.1 Gammaproteobacteria bacterium
CAGACGGGCCTTGACGAGGCGCTGATGCCGGAGGAGCAGATCAGCCCCGAGAAACGCGACGACTGGCGCGAGGTGCGCAACTATATCGATGCGGTCAATACTGCCGTGGAAGAATTGAAACGGTTGCCACTCTCGTCGCGGTTGCTCAAACAGACCCACGCCATCCTGATGCGTGGCGTGCGCGGGGAACACAAGCAGCCCGGCGAATTCCGCAGCAGCCAGAACTGGATCGGGGGCTCCAGCCCCGCCGACGCGGTCTTTGTCCCGCCGCATCATGAATCGGTGCCCGGCCTCATGACCGATCTGGAAACGTTCTGGCACAATGAGGAGATCCTGGTGCCACACCTGGTGCGCGCCGCCATCAGCCATTACCAGTTCGAGACCATCCACCCGTTTCTCGATGGCAACGGGCGCATAGGGCGGCTGATGATCCCCTTGTACCTGATCAGCCAGGGGTTGCTGGCCAAGCCCTCGCTCTATCTGTCGGATTTCTTCGAGCGTAACCGGGCCAGCTATTACGATGCCCTGATGCGGGTGCGGACCAGCGACGATCTTGTCCACTGGGTGCGTTTTTTTCTCAACGGGGTGCTGCAGACCGCTACCAAGGGGCGGGATGCCTTCCAGCAGATTCTCGCGTTGCGCACCGAGGTTGAGCGGGTGGTTCTCGGGCTGGGAAAGCGTGCCGGCAAGGCACGTGAAGCGCTGAGCCTGCTCTACCGGCGCCCCTTGGTGGATGCCGCTGATCTGGAGCGGGGACTGGGCATTTCCACACCCACCGCCAATGCGCTGATCAAGGCATTGATAGAAAAAGGGATTTTGGTTGAAATCACCGGCCAGCAGCGGGGGCGTATCTATGTCTTCCAGCGTTACCTCAACCTGTTTATTAGTTAAAGAAAATGAGATAAGTTTAATTAGCGCCGAATTTAGGGAAAGGAACGGATGAAACAGACCAGCGAAGCCGCCTTTGAAACCGCGCTAGAGGAGTGGCGCGCATGAGCGGCCAGCCTGTCAATCCCCTCGATATCCTCGTCCAGCTTGACTGGGCTGAGGGCGATGACCTGGAGTTCAAGTCGGCGAAAGGCGGTCTGCCAAAGAGCTTGTGGGAAACCTACAGTGCCATGGCCAACAGTCATGGCGGTGTGATACTGCTCGGCGTGGAGGACGACGGCCGTGTGAGTGGTGTCAGTGAGCCGCGCAAGCTCAAGAAGGCCTTCTGGGACACGGTCAACAATCGCGGCAAGGTCAGTATCAACCTGTGCACGGATGCCGGCCTGGCCGAAGTAGCGCACCCGGACGGCCTGATCCTTGCCATTCGCGTGCCTCAGGCGGCACGCTATCAGCGCCCGGTCTTTCTCGGTCAGAACCCGCTCACCGGCACCTATCGGCGCAACTTTGAGGGTGACTACCGCTGTACCGAGCAGGAGGTGGGCCGGATGTTGTCCGACCGGGCGGAGAAGCCTGCGGACAGCCGGATATTGGAAGGATTCGGGATGGAGGATCTGGACCTGCCCAGCTTGCACCAGTACCGCCAGCGCCTTGCCTCCCACAAACCGACCCATCCCTGGTTGAGCGAGGACGATCCGGGATTGCTGTCCAAGCTTGGCGGCTGGCGGCGCGACCGCAAAACCGGCTCCGAGGGCGTGACGGTGGCCGGGCTGCTGATGTTCGGTCGTGACGAGACCCTGCGCGAGGGAGTGCCCGGTTACCATGTTGACTATCGGGAGCGGCTGTCCGATGACCACGCCGAGCGCTGGAGCGACCGGCTCACCGCGGACGGCACTTGGCAGCCCAATTTGTTCCAGTTTTACCTGCGGGTGGTGCAACGCCTGGTCGCCGACCTGAAATTGCCCTTCCAGCTCGACGCCGACCTCTTCCGCAAGGGGGAAACCGAGGTTCACGAAGCGATCCGCGAGGCTCTCGTCAATGCCCTGATCCATGCCGATTACAACGGACAGGGCGGTATCGTCGTGCAGAGAACGCGAGATGCCTTCGAGTTCTCCAACCCGGGAACGCTGTTGGTATCCTTCGAACAGTTGTTGCGCGGGAATGTCAGCGAGTGCCGCAACAAGAACCTGCAAACCATGTTCATGCTAATCGGCGCGGCCGAGAAGGCGGGTTCCGGGGTGGACAAGATGCGCCGCGGGTGGGCCTCGCAGCATTGGCGGTCGCCGATGGTTCGTGAACAGGTCCAACCGGACCGGGTTTGCTGGCGCCTGCCGATGGTCAGCCTGATCCCAGAAGAATCGCTGGCCCGGCTGGAAGAGTTGTTTGGAGAAAAATTCAGTAAATTCAATAAGAACGAGGTTCAGGCCTTGGTTACTGCCGACGTCGAAGGGGTTGTGGACAACTCGCGCATGCGCCAGATTTGCACCATCCACGCGGCGGATGTGACCCGTCTGCTCCAGGGGCTGGTAGCCAAAGGGGCCCTGGTGCAAGAGGGGCAAGGCCGGTGGAGCCGCTATCGGCTCCCCGAAACCAGTCACTCCGTACATAAGGTGGCAGGGGACTCCGTACATAAGGTCGGGGACTCCGTACATAAGGCGGCCGGCGACTCCGTACACAGTGCGGAACTGCTGGCGATCGCCCAGCCGGCAAGAAGCCAGAAACGGTTGCAGCCGGCTGAAATGGAAAGGATTATTCTCGAACTCTGCCAGGGGCGTTGGTTGACGCGCAACCAATTGTCCGGGCTGCTGGACCGCAACCCGGACGGGCTGCGCTCGCGCTTCCTGACGCCGATGGTCGCGCATGGACATTTGCGCCTGCGCTACCCTGACAAGCCCAACCGGGCGGATCAGGCCTACACTGCCGGCGATCCGGTCAAGGAAAATCCCGCATTCCTGGAAAAGGATTTGAATTAGGCAGGGAATAGACGTGAAACAGACTTCAGAAGCCGCCTTTGAAACCGCCATTGAAGCCGCGTTGCTGGCCGACGGCTATCAGTCTCTCTCTTCCACTGCCTTCGATCGCGAGCGCGCCATCTTTCCTGATACCGTGCTCGATTTCATCCGGGACACCCAGCCCGAGGTCTGGGGCAAGCTGGAGAACCTGCATGGCGACGAGACCGGGGAGCGGGTGCTGGCCGCCCTGTGCAAGTGGATGGATACACATGGTGTGCTGTCCACGCTGCGCCATGGTTTTAAATGCTTCGGAAAGACATTGCGCGTGGCTTTCTTCCGGCCTGCTCACGGCCTGAACCCAGATCTGGAGCAACGCTACCAGGCCAACCGGCTGGGGATCACCCGGCAGCTCCATTTCAGCCCAAAATCGGAACAGTCCCTGGATGTGGTGTTGAGCGTCAACGGCATTCCGGTGGTGACGCTGGAGCTGAAGAACCCACTTTCCGGACAGACGGTGGCCGACGCCATCCACCAGTACCGCCGCGACCGCGATCCCCGGGAGAAGATCTTCGAGTTCAAGAAACGGACTCTAGTGCACTTCGCGGTGGATACCGAAGAGGTGCACATGACGACCCGGCTGGCAGGCGAGCCGACTCATTTCCTGCCCTTCAACCGGGGCAACAACGGCGGTGCCGGCAATCCGCCGGATCCGGAAGGCCGCAACTACCGGACGGCCTATCTGTGGGAGGAGGTGTTGCAGCGCGACAGCCTGATGGACCTGCTTGCACGCTTTCTCCATTTGCAGGTGGAAGAAAAGATGACCGACGAGGGGAAGAAGGTCCGCAAGGAGACCCTGATCTTCCCCCGGTATCACCAGCTAGAGGCAGTGCGCTCTATCGTAGAGGCTGCGGCCGAAGAGGGTGTGGGACACAACTATCTGGTGGAGCACTCCGCCGGCAGCGGCAAGAGCAACACCATCGCCTGGCTGGCGCACCGGCTTTCCTCGCTTCACAACGTCAAGGACGAGCGTGTTTTCGACAGCGTGGTGGTGATTACGGACCGGGTGGTGCTGGACCGGCAGTTGCAGGAAACCATCTACCAGTTCGACCACCGTCAGGGCGTGGTACAGAAGATCGATGAGGACTCCCGGCAGCTCGCCGAGGCGTTGGAGGCAGGGGTACCCATCATCATCACCACCCTGCAGAAATTCCCTTTCGTCTCCGGGCAACTGATGAAGATCGCCGAGGAACGCGGCGAGGCGGCAAGAGGACATCTGCCAACCCGCAGATACGCCGTGATCATCGACGAGGCGCACAGCTCCCAGTCCGGCGAGACAGCCACTGAGCTGAAGGGTGTGCTGGGTGGCTTCGACCTGCTCAAAAAGGCACAGGAGGAGGCCAGGGAGGAGGGCGAACAGGAACTGGAGCGCCTGTTCCGTTCCATGGCCAAGCGCGGCAGGCAGCCCAACATGAGTTTCTTTGCCTTCACGGCCACGCCCAAGCACAAGACGCTGGCCATTTTCGGTCGCAACGGGGAGCCGTTCCACCGCTACACCATGCGCCAGGCCATTGAGGAAGGGTTCATCATGGACGTGCTGGCCAATTACGTGACCTACAAGACCTACTTCAAGCTGGTCAAGAAGGCCGAAGACGATCCCGAGGTGGAGCGGAAGAAGGCGGCACGGGCACTCGCACGCTTCATGCGGCTGCATCCGCACAACATTGCCCAGAAGACCGAGATCATGGTCGAGCACTTCCAGCAGCATACCCGCCACAAGATCGGCGGCCACGCCAAGGCCATGGTGGTGACAGGATCACGGTTGGAGGCGGTTCGCTACAAACAGGCGTTCGACCGCTATATCCGGGAGAAGGGATATCCCATCAGAAGTCTGGTGGCTTTCTCCGGGACCGTCGAGGATGACAAGGTACCGGGTAAGACCTATACCGAGGTCGAGATGAACGATGGCGTGAAGGAAAAGGAGCTGCCTGACACCTTCGCCAAGCCGGAATACCGCGTGTTACTGGTGGCTGAGAAATATCAGACAGGCTTCGATCAGCCCTTGTTGCACACCATGTATGTGGACAAGCGTCTGGCCGGCATCCAGGCAGTTCAGACCCTCTCCCGCCTCAACAGGACCCACCCGCTCAAGGAAGACACCTTTGTCCTCGATTTTGTGAATGACCCCGATGAAGTCCAGGAGGCTTTCCGCCAATACTATGAAGGATCGATGATGGGTGAGGAGGTGGATCCGGACCGGCTGTATGAGGTCAAGGCCGAGCTGGATGCCTCCGGCATCTACCTGCAGGAAGAAGTCGATGAATTCGCGAAGATATTCTTTGCGCCCAAACGCCGCCAAAGCCCCTCTGATCACAAGGCCATGAATGCACTGCTTGACAGGGCGGTGGCCCGTTTTCAGCAGTTGCAGAAGGACGCGGAGGAGGAAGCCGAGGACTGGCGTGGCAAAACCCAGGCGTTTCGCAATCTATACGCCTTTCTCAGCCAGGTGATTCCCTACCAGGACAGTGATCTGGAAAAACTCTACACCTGGCTCAAGCATCTTGCACTGAAACTTCCCAGGCGCAAGAGCGGGCCCGGTTACCAGTTCGATGAAGAGGTGGAACTGGAATATTACCGGTTGCAAAAGATCAGCGAAGGCTCGATCAGTCTGCATGAAGGTTATGCCAAACCGCTGGACGGTCCGCGTGAGGTGGGAACCGGAATGGTGCGCGAGGAAAATGTGCCGTTGTCCCGCCTCATCGACATCATCAACGAGCGTTTTGGTGGCGAACTGACCGAGGCGGACCAGCTGTTCTTTGACCAGATCGCGGAGGCCGCGGCTCTGGATGAAGGGTTGCGACAGGCGGCGCAAGTGAATCCCCTGGATAAATTTCAGTTGCTGTTCAAGCAAACGCTGGAGTCTCTGTTTATCGAACGTATGGAGATGAATGAGGAGCTCTTCACAGAGTACATGAGCAACTCTGAGATGCGGGCCCTGGTGGCTGCTTGGTTGGGGCGGCAGGTGTACTCGCGCTTGTCAGGCGAAGATAGAAAAGGCCATGAGCGAGAATGAAGAGACAGGCTATAGCTAAGTGGTGAACGTTATGGGAGAGACCCCTGAAAATTCAAAGCAGCCTGTTGAGGAGCTTGTGATTGGCATGGTTGGCCCTGTTGGGGCAAACCTTAGCCTAGTTCAGGAAGTAATCGAGTCTGAATTCGGCAGGCTAGGGTATCAGGCAAAGAAGATCCGAGTGAGTTCACTGCTTCATCAGTTAGCAGATTATTCATATCTTGAAGATGCATCTGATGGATCTGAGTTTGAACGGATAAAGAAACATATGGAGGCCGGAACCGGTCTGCGGACGAAAACCAAGCAAGGCGACGTGATGGCGATGCTGGCGATAAGCCGTATCCGTCAGATCCGAAAAGAGAGTCATGGCAGCGAGGTCCCAGAGAATGAAAGAGATACAACTCCATTAAACAGGACAGTTTATATTTTGCGGTCTCTAAAACATCCTGATGAGATCGAAACCCTCAGAGACGTATACGGAAGCGCATTTATCGTGGTTTCGGCCTATGTTCCTAGAGAAGAGAGGGTTTCAACATTAGCGGAGGTGCTGGCTGCTTCGGAAAATGACAGCGATATCGAGAAATACCGTGCCAGCGCTGAGGAGCTTATAAATATAGATGAACAGGAGGAAGGCCAGAAGCTTGGTCAAGATGTAAGTGACGCATTTCCACTTGCGGACTTCTTTGTAGACGCTCGTTCAAAGGAAAACCTGGAGGTCAGCATACGGCGATTTCTTGAGACATTGTTCGGCTATCCCTACCATACGCCTACTCGTGATGAGTTTGGAATGTACCTTGCTCAGGCAGCAGCAATGCGTTCGTCGGATTTGAGCAGACAGGTCGGGGCTGCGATTACCACAAAGGAAGGAGAAGTAATTGCTTTAGGGACCAATGATATTCCGAAAGCGTATGGTGGACTATACTGGTGTGATGATGAAGGGGACAGCAGGGATTTCCGACTAGGCTATGACAGTAATGCAAAGTTCAAGCGAGAGATCGTCGCGGAGATTATTGGAAAACTGAAGTCCTCGGACTGGCTGGAAGAAGGTAAATCCTGTAAATCCGTACAGGAACTTGCTGATGAACTTTTGTCGCCAGATGGCGATAATATTCTTGGCGAAACTCAGATTACAAACCTGCTTGAATTCGGTCGCTCAGTTCACGCAGAAATGGCAGCCTTGACTGATGCAGCGAAGAGAGGGATTCCTGTTCAAGGCGCAACGTTGTATACGACAACGTTTCCATGTCATTTATGCGCGAGACATATTATATCCGCTGGAATCTCCAGGGTTGTGTACGTGCAGCCATACCCAAAGAGTCAAACAAAACGGCTGTATTCGGATTCCGTTGCCATAGATCCTCCCGCAGAAGTGAAAGGGAGAATACAGTTTGAACCGTTTGTCGGGGTTGCCCCGACAAGGTATCGGGCATTGTTCAGGTATTCTGGGAAAAGAAAGGACTCTAGTAGTGGCAAAACCATAGAATGGACAGCGGCATCAGCAGTCCCCAATATACGTGTTTTTGTTACAGCTTATTTACTGATCGAAGAAAAGATAGTTGGAGAGATTCTCCCACAGCTGTTATTGGACAGTGGTATAACATTCGCGGAATCATAGAGGAGAGCAGACAATGGCACAAAAAGAGAAAAAGTGGTTGGCTGACCAAGTGTCCTCGGCCAAAAGAAATCTTGATAATCTGCCTGGATGGGTCCGAAAGTCGGCAAGATTCGAAGGGACTGATAGCCGTAGTTTTGTGGCTGCGGGAAGAAGTGTGCGGGAACCTCAAAAAAAGAAGTGATTTTTGGTCAGCGTTACGTGCGGGATTTACATGACCTCAGTTTGAAAGATGCTAATGCTGGGCGGGTTTGCGGGATAGACTCTTTATATTCGGTACACTCCCGGTACACCGCCCAGTTACCTCTCCCTGCGTCAATCTGCCCTAACCTATTGAATCAACAAAACAATCCCTAACTGTACCGAACACCCCCTGCTCCAGCATAATCAGTAAGTTATTGATTTTACTGGCCCTGAAAATCCCCGTGTCGGCAGTTCGATTCTGTCCCTGGCCACCAAACACCCGCCTGGCCGGCCGTCTTTTCCGGTCCGGTCAATGCAAGCAGCAGCGCTTGTATTTCTTTCCGCTACCGCAGGGGCAGGGGTCGTTGCGGCCGACCTTGGGTGTTTCGCGGACATAGGATTGCACCGGCTGGCCGGCGTGTCTCGCAAAGTGCTCGTACAAGCGCTCCACGGTCGGGCCAATCTGTTGTTGCCAGTCTTCGATCTCATCCTGGATCATGTCGTCCAGCGCTTTCCCACCCCCTTCGGTGCCAAACAAGCGGATTGGCGTCAGGCATTCCTCCAGTACGGTTATGTCGTCTCCGGACAGTACCGGCCACAGGCACAGGCCGCGCAGGAAGCCTTCGCACCAGTCGTCCACGATCAGGTGGGTCCGATCGTCCAGGGTTCGTTCCAGAAAGAGCGGTTCGAACACGCCGTTGCTCAGATCGCGGTTGACCTGGTTATGAATCAGGCTGACGGCGGAGAGGAACGTCTGTGTCTCCTCCAGGCTGTCCCATTTCGGCACATGCGCCTCGCCACCCCAGATTTCCGGCATCCAGCATGATGGAAGGATCAGCTCCGGCGCGCAGGCCAAGGCGGCGAAGAAGCCATCCAGTTCCGAGACATTCAGAATGGCTGTATCCGTGCCATGGCGTTCCAGATAGCGGCCCACCAGGGCAAGGAGATCGTCGTTGTCCATTTCATCGGAACCCGGGAGCAGGCCATGCAGGCGGGCGTAGTCGGGTGGTGGCGTTTCCCGTTTGCTGCGAAGGCCGAGTTGTATCTCGACTTCTTCGAGATCGCCCGCGCAAGAGATGTCCACGCAGTTCAGCGCGAACAGCCGCCGGATGTCGTCGATCAGCTCAACGGCAGCGAGGTCCAGAAGCCGTGCCATCAACAGGCCATTGAGTGTGGGTGCCGTGATATCGGGATCGTGCAGGTAGTCGCCATAGATGGACAGCACACGGTTCCGAACTGCCGGATGCTGCATGGCCACTTCCGCCAGGCCGTCGATGGCCATGATGCGCGCGAATTCCTTGTGACGGGGTTCCGCCAGGTAGGCGGCCAGCGGTTCGATGGCCGGTTCGCCAATCATGCCCAGCACCTTGTCCAGTTCGCTGAGCGCCCAGTCGTCGTCACACAGGGTGTCGAACAGGGTGATCAAGGGCCGGACCGCATCGGCGGAGCGGAGCTGGCCGAGTGTGCGCCAGGCATGCACCGGCACCCATACCTCGTCGGAGTCCTGGTCGGCATGGTGCAGCGCCATGTCAATGGCCAGTGCCACCAGCGCCGGGACATCGGCAGAGGTGAAGCCGTGGGCGAGATAGTCCGGCCAGCCCCGATGATTTCCCGGCTCGCCAAGCTGGAACAGGATGTCAGTCTTTTCGCTCATTGGGATCTGTGTGGGCAAGATGGGGATACCGTGAAGGCTACCAGAGCGAGGTCGTCGAGGCTACGCGGCGATATTTTCGACCTTCTTCAAGTCGCTCCGCGCCGCCTTGCGCGCTTCCTCCAGGTCGTAATCGGCCTGACGCAAGAGACGCCCGCAGCCGCCCCACGTAGTAGAATTCCCTCCTGCGCGGGTGCGCGAAACGGACGGGGGGAAGACATGCAAGGCTCGACGAGCCGGGTGCTGACCAACCAGCGGCTGCGCAATGCCTCGGCCTGGCGGCTGCTGGCGCTAGATCATGCGCCCGTGGCGCTGGGGCTGCTGGCTGCGCATCTGGGCGGCAAGACCCGGCGGTTGCCTGCCTCCATTCTCGCCGAGCGCCTGCGCCGGGATGTCGAAGCGCTGCGCGGCCAGGGGCTGGAGCTGCCGCAGACGGCCGAGGCATATGTGGCGTCCTGGCTGCGGGCGGGCTATCTGGTGCGCAGCTTTCCGCCGGGGGCGGTCGAGGAGGAGTACGAGCTCAGCACCGACGCCGTGCGCGCCCTGCGCTTCGTCGAGGGGCTGGAGACACAGCGGGCGGTGGCGACCGAGACGCGGCTGTCGCTGGTCATCCAGCAGTTGCGCGAACTGGCCGAGCGCACCGAGACCGACCCGGCCGTGCGCCTGGAGGCGCTGCTCAGGGAACGGGCACGCCTGGATGCCGAGATCGAGGCGGTGCGGGCGGGGCGCCTGGAGACCTTGCCGGAGGAGCGTGCCCTGGAGCGGGTGCAGGAGATCACGGCGCTGGCCGGGGAATTGCTCTCCGACTTCCGGCGGGTGCGTGACGAGTTCACCCGCATCAACCGCGGCCTGCGCGAGCAGATCGTGGAAAACGAGGGCAGCCGCGGCGATGTGCTGGACCAGGTGTTCTCCGGCGTGGACCTGGTGGCCGAGAGCGAGGCCGGCCGCACCTTCCGCGCCTTCTGGCGCCTGCTCACCGATCAGGAGCAGTCGGTGGCCTTCGACGAGGCGCTGGAGCAGGTGCTCTCCCGGGATTTCACCCGGCGGTTGTCGGTGCAGGAACGGCGCTTCCTGCGCCGGCTCACCCGTGCGCTGTTGGACGACGGCGGCGAGGTGCACGAGGTGCTGCAGCAGTTCGCCCGCGGCCTGCGGCAGTTTGTGCAGAGCCAGGCCTGGCGCGAGCAGCGGCGCATGCATCGCCTGCTGCGCCTGGCCCAGCGCCGCGCGCGCGAGGTGAAGGAGCGCGTCCATCCCGCCGCCGACATCGGCATGACGCTCTGGCTCACCAGCGCCGGGCTGCGTTCCGTGTCCCAGTGGCAGCTTCGCGATCCTTCCACTGATGCCGTGGCAGGCGGCATCGAACGCGCCGGCGAGATGGAGATCTCACTGGAGACGGTGAGCGAGCTGCTGGCCCAGTCGGAGATCGATTTCCGCAGCCTGCGCGAGCAGGTGGACGAACTGCTCGCGGTGCGCCCCCAGGTCTCGGTGGCCGAGGTGCTGGAGGCCTTCCCGGCGGAGCAGGGGCTGGGTTCGGTGGTCGGCCTGCTGGCCATGGCCGTGCGCGAGGGCCATGCCGGCCAGGGCCGTGATCGGGTATGCTGGGAGGGGCGGGACGGCGTGCGGCGCTGCGCCCTGATCCCGCGTTTCCATTTCGTGAGGGAGGCACGCCGTGCCGGAAGCGGATGAACGTATCGAGATGCCGGCGGGCGGGGCCGGGGAGGAGAGCGCGGCGCTCTATCCGGGCGATCGCGGCGAGCTCCCGCTCGAAGCGCGCCGCGTCCTGGTGCAGCTCCTCGCCGGTCCGTCCCTGGACGGGCGCCGTCACGGCCGTCTCTGGCCCAGCCTGCTGCAATACCGCGATCGCATCGAATCGCGACTCGGCGATCTCTTCCTGGAACTGGTGGTCGATACCGATGCCCAGATCGCCTTCGTGCGCCAGGCCGACACCGGCGAGCTGGAGACGCCGGTCCTCCTGCGCCGGACGCCGCTCACTTTCCTGGAGTCGGTCCTGCTGCTCCACCTGCGCCGCCTGCTGGCGGACGCCGAGCTGCGCGGCGAGCGGGCCGTGGTCTCCCTGGACGAGATGATGGACCACATGCGGCTCTACGAGCGCAATCTCAACACCGACCAGGCCGGCATAGATG
>WGBK01000275.1 GCA_015494335.1 Gammaproteobacteria bacterium
AACCTACCCCGCGGGCTTCCAGCTGGTGGCAGCGATGAACCCCTGTCCCGGCGGCTGCGAATCGGTGGCCGCCTGCCAGTGCAGCGCCGAACAACCGGCCCGCTACCGCAACAAGCTGTCGGCGCCACTGCTGGATCGCATCGACATCCAGATCGAACTGCCGCGCCTGCAGCGAGAGGAACTGTTGCAGCACGACGGCCCGGCCCCGGAAACCAGTGCCCAGGTGCGCGAGCGGGTCATCGCCGCGCGCGAACGCCAGATGCAACGCCAGGGAACGCTCAACGCCCGACTCGGCCCCGCGCAGGTAGAGGCCGTCTGCCCGCTGGATGCCGAATCACGCCGCCTGCTCGGCAACGCCATCGATCGCTTGAGCCTGTCCGCCCGCAGCTACCACCGCCTGCTCAAGCTGGCGCGCAGCATCAGCGACCTGGCCGGCGACGAGGCCGTCACCGCGCAAGCCATCGGCGAGGCCATCGGCTATCGCCGCAGCGCCCTGCGCGCGGGCTGAGACTGAGACTATTTCTCGCAGGAATAGCGCTTCTCGCCTTCGTAGTACTCGGGAAAGCCGACGGCCCGGGTCAGCTCGGCGAAATCCAGCACCCGCTCGGGCGCATCGCCGCCCTGGATCGCCTGCAGGGCCTCGCGCATGGCGAGGATCGATACATTGAGCAGGGTCAGCGGATAGACCGCGATCTTGTAGCCGATCTCTTCCAGCCGTTTCGCCGGCAGCACCGGCGTCTTGCCGTGCTCGATCATGTTGGCCATCTTCGGGCCTTCCACCTCGTCGCAGTAGCGGATCATCTCCTGCTCCGATTCCGGCGCCTCGAGGAAGGTGATGTCGGCGCCGATCTCGCGGAACAGCCGGCAACGTTCGATGGCCTCGTCCAGCCCCTCGGTGGCGCGGGCGTCGGTGCGCGCCATGATCAGGATGTCCTGCCCCTCGTTGCGCTCGTCCACCGCCGCCTGGATGCGCGTCAGCGCCTCGTCGCGCGAGACCACGGCCTTGCCGCGGGTATGGCCGCAGCGCTTCGGCGATACCTGGTCTTCGAGCATGATGCAGGCGAAACCGGCGCGGGCATAGCCGCGCACCGTGCGGCGCACATTCAGCGGATTGCCGAAGCCGGTATCGCCATCGCCGAACATCGGAATCGACACCGCCTCGCAGATATTGCGGCCCTGATCGACCATCTCGCCGTAGGAGATCAGGCCGGTGTCGGGCATCGCCAGGCGCGCGCCGGATACGGCAAAACCGCTCATGAAGCCGATCGGGAAACCGGCCCGCTCGATCAGCCGCGCCGAGATGGCGTCGTGACAGCCAGGCATGGCCAGCAGTCCGGGACGGTTCAGCAGTGCTCTCAGGGTTTCGACAGGGGTGGTCATGGTGATTCTCCTCGGGTTTATTGCCGTTTTTGATGTCAGACGGATCACAGCGTAGCATGCACCCTGTAGCAACCACCGGAGCGACGAGTGATGAAAACAGGACTGGCGAGAAGCCTGGGCTTTCTGCTGATGCTGATGGCCTTGCTGTTGAGCCCAGTGGCATCGGCCCAGGACGGAACGGCCAGCGCAGCAGCACCGACCGCGGACAGCCGAAGCGCGACGACATCGGCGAGCGAGGAGCCGCTCTACCCGCTTTCGGCCGAACGCCGGGAGAAGCTCGCGGCCTATGCCCAGTTCAACAACCTGTGGCGCTTCGCCGACTTCTTCATTGGTATCGGAATACTTGCATTGATTCTGTTCAGCGGCCTGTCGGCGCGCCTGCGGGACTTCGCCCGGCGTCACGCCCGACGGCCCTTCTTCGTGCTGTGGCTGTACCTGACGGGCTTTCTGGTCGTCGAATACCTCCTTGGCCTGCCGTTTGCCATCTATCGCGGGTTTCTGGTCGAATCCGACTTCGGTTTCGTCAACCAGAGCTTTCTCGAATGGTGGGGCGAAAGCCTGTTGAGCCTGCTGATCAGCCTGTTCATCGCGATCATTCCGGTGGCCTTTCTCTACTGGCTGATCAATCGCAGCCGGTTCTGGTGGGCCTGGTTCTCCATCGGGGCCGTACCCTTCCTGGTAATCATGATGGTGGTTGCGCCGGTGGTGATCGCACCGCTGTTCAATGATTATGAACCCCTCGACGATCCGGCGGTGGAACAGCGCGTTCTCGCCCTCGCCGACAAGGCCGGTATCGAGGGTGCCGACGTGTTCCAGGTCAATGCCTCGAAACAGTCGAGCAAGGTCAACGCCTATGTCACCGGCCTGTTCGGCAGCAAGCGCATCGTGCTCTACGACAACCTGATCAAGCACTTCGATCCGGCAGAGATCGAGTTCGTGATGGGCCACGAAATGGGCCACTACGTGATGCACCACGTCTGGTACAGCCTGCTGGTGATCGCGGCTTTTCTGGCCTTTTCGCTATGGCTGATGAACCGCTGGATTCATCCGCTGATCGCGCGCTACCGGAAACGCTTCGGCTTCGATCGACTTGGCGACATCGCCTCCCTGCCGCTGATCCTGATCTTCCTGAGCGTGATCGGCTTCTTCCTCAACCCGGTCACCAATGGCGTCAGCCGCTATTTCGAGCACCAGGCGGACATCTACGGCATGGAGATTTCCGGGGTTCCCGGCGAGACGGCGGCAACGGCCTTCGACAAGCTGTCGGCCTACAACCTGGCCGACCCGGATCCGAACCCGCTAATGGAGTTCTGGTTCTACAATCACCCGTCGCTGGCCAGCCGCATGGCCTTCGTGCGCAACTACCGAAGCGCGAAAGAAGGCCAAACAGAATAGGATACCGATCAACGATTGGGCGCCCTGCCCGCTACATCGGGCGGCAGATCCTTGCGTAGCGGCGCAGGGGAAGCAACAGCATCAGCCACAGCAGCCAGGCTCCGGAAAGGGCTCCGGCGGAGGCTGCACCGTCACCGGTGGATGACGCAGCATCATCGACGGCATCGCAGGCATCACCCTGGCCGTCGCCATCCTGGTCGGCCTGGCCGGGGTTGGCGACCCAGGGACAGTTGTCTGCGCCGTCACTGATCCCATCGCCGTCGTCGTCACTGTCGCAGGCATTGCCCTGACCATCGCCGTCCGTATCAAGCTGGGCATCATTCGCCGCCATCGGGCAATTGTCCGCATTGTCGCCCACGCCATCGCCATCACGGTCCAGCCATTCCGTCGCATCGGTGGGGAACTCGTCGGCACCATCGGCATGGCCGTCGCCGTCACTGTCCGGGTTCAGCGGATCGGTGCCCAGCACTTGCTCCTGCTGATCCGTCAGGCCATCGTTGTCGTCGTCCGGATCCTGCGCATCGGGTATCCCGTCGCCATCCGTGTCCGTGGGCTGGGCGGAAAAGTTCGCGGTCAGGGTCCGGTCGCCGGTCATGGGTTCCAGCGTCTGGGTCGCGGCCGGGTCATCGATGCCGCCCCAGGACTCGAAGCTGGCCCCATTGTCGGGCAGAGCCGTGATCTGCAATCGCAGGCCGTCCTGAATCGGGATCGTGCAGCGGGCACTGTTGCAGTCGAGTATGGCCGCGTAATTGTCCGTGTAGAGCGTGCCGTCCTTGAGTACGCCGGTGCCGTTCACCAGCGGGCGCAGGCGCAGGCGGCCAGTGCCGTTGTTGATCAGCACCAGGTCGTGGGTCGAACCACCGTACTTGGCGCGCAGGGAATTGATGTCGTCCAGGGTCGGCAGATAGCTGTTGTTGGCGGAGGGGAACATCACGCTACCGTTCTCATTCGAGTGGGCCAGGCCGACGGCATGCCCCATTTCGTGGATCGCCACACGACGAAAATCCACTACCTGGTTCAGCGGGCCGTCGTAGACATTCCAGCTGCGGGTGGAGTTGAACAGGATATCCGCCTTGATCAGCTTGCCGCTGGAATGCCAGTACTGGGTGACCGCCAGGGTGGAGGCGCCCCAGGCATCGCCGCAGCTGTCGGCCGAGAACACCACGCTGTTGTCCCCGGACCCGGTGCACAGGCCCGTGCCGGAGCTGCGTTCGGCGCTGAAACGGAAATCCGTCGGCACGTCGTTCCAGCGCCGGGTCGCCTCCTCGAAAGCCGTCTTCCAGCCATCGTTGTTGCCATTGAGATCGCCGATGCGAAACAGGATCTGCTTGACGGACCAGGACACGCCGGCATCCGCAGCCCAGGCCGGCGATGCGGCGGAGATCAGCAAGCCGGCAGCAACCGCAAGTATTCTCGCATTCATCGGGCCATCCCCTGTCGCAGTTCGCGCAGGCGCATCTTGAACTGTTCCAGGGACAGGGGCACCGCCGCCGTTGCCCCGCGCGAACGGGATGCCGAGGCCTCGACCGAGCGCGTTTTCACGCCGCGCGCCACGCCTCGGCTCAGCACTGCTGAATCCGTCGTATCATCAACATCCAGCGCTGTCACCAGCTCGTCGTTGCCCGCGAGCAGGGTTCCGTCGGTGCGGATGCGGAAACGGCCCTGGGACCAGCCCAGCAAGGGGTGCATCAGGCGACCGTTCAGGGACTCGACGAAATAGACGCCTCGCTCGCCGGGCTCGGGGATCCGCGCACCTACCGAAAATCCGCGATCGCCGACCTGCCCGCCGGCATAGCGCAGGGTCAGCAATGTGCCCGGGGCATAGTCCCCGGCCAGCACTTCCTCGACCTGGAAATCAACATAGGTATGAATGCGTCCGTTGGCCGATTCCCGGCTACGGCGGTCCAGCACCTCGCCCTGAAACACCAGTTGCGGTGCGCGAAGGAGCGTGGCGGTATCGATCTGCGCAATACTGGCCGCCTGGATCGGCAGGGCCAGGATCAGCAACAGGCCGCACAACAGCCGGAAGGGAATCGGGGGCATCGTCGTTCTCCACGGAGTCATCAGGGAGAGATTAGTCGAGGAGTCGTTCCATCGACAGGCCGGTCGTCCACCACGATGTTCCTTTCAAGGATATTATCAACCCGGCCACGAAAAAGGGCGGCCGAAGCCGCCCTTGAAGAAACCGCGGAAACTCCCCTGTTTACTGGGCTTTGCTCGCAATAAAGGCGATCACGTTTCGCAGCTGGTCGTCACTCAGCGTGGTGCCGCCGCGCGGCGGCATCGCGCCCTTGCCGTTCTTTACGGAGCCCAGCAGAGCTTCCACACCCTTGGCAAGTCGCGGCGACCAGGCCGCTGCATCGCCCAGGCGCGGGGCACCGGCAACACCGGCATCATGACAGGCGAAGCAGGCGCTGCGATAGGCTTTCTCGCCCGCGGCCAGATCGGCCACCATTTCCGGCTTCTCGGAACCACCCTGGGGCATCATGTCCTCGGTCATGTCCGCAGCCGGCGCAGCCTTTTCGGCAGGCGCAGAAGCCGCTGCAGCCGGTTGAGCCTCGGCAGGAGCAGCAGCCGGTGCCGAGGCATCCAACAGACCCGCCTTGCCCAGCATGAAGCGAATGATGCTCTTGATTTCGTCATCGCTGTAGCTGGAGCCACCCCGCGGCGGCATCGCGCCCTTGCCCTGGGTTGCGGAGGCGAACAGCGCGTCCAGGCCCCGGGCGTAGCGAGGCTCCCAGGCAGCAGTATCGCCCAGTTTCGGGGCTCCGGCGACACCAGTGCTGTGACAGGCAGCACAGACACCGTTGAACAGCTCTTCCGGCGATTTCATTGCGACCGGGGCAGCGGCAGCCGAGGCTTTCTTGTCGCCACCCGACATCAGGTCTTCAAGGGATACCACCGGCTTGATGCGCTCGGCGACGGCCGTCTGGTCGCCTTGTACCCGGGCCATGTTGAGGCCATATCCATCCTTTGCCATCAGCAGCACGAACCCGTAGATCGCAAACACGGCGATCAGCAGACCGATGACCAGCGCCAGTGAAAGCCCGAACTCATTCTTGTTACCTGTCGTCACAACAATCTCCTGTTAATAACCGTCATTCTTAAAATTGGCGGGGATTATACTCATAATCAGTATTCAGTGATATACCCGCAGGACAGCCCCGATGGGCGGCCATTGCATTCCGCGGCGCATTCCTTAAGCTTGCCGCTCCGTGCAACCGGGCGCAGCCGTTCCCCATGTCCATACGACAGATCCTGTTTCTCAGCATCATCGGTCTGATGGCGATTACCGTTTCGACCATCATCTTCTCCACCTACCAGACCAACGAGAAGGTGCTGATCAAGCACGCCCACCAGATCATGGACACGGTTTCCAACGAGGCCATCGAACGTTCCAAGGCCTTTTTGCGGCCGGCGGAGCTGGCGGCCCGGCTGACCCAGCGTCTGGCCGACCACGAGGTGGTCAGTTCCAGCAACACCGCCGCGCTGGAACGCTATTTCTTCGAGCAACTGAGCCTTTACCCGCAATTCTCCGGCATCTACTTCGCCCAGCCCGACGGCGGCTTCGTCTATGTCATGCGCGACGGCAGCAACGGCAAGGAAGGCTATCGCAGCAAGATCATCGAATATCGCGATGGCAAGCGCAGGGTCGACCTGACCTGGCGCGACACCCAGTTCCGCGCCACTGCACAGAAACGCGACGACGCGGACACCTACGACCCCCGCGAGCGTCCCTGGTACCGCAAGGCCGTTACCGAGGGCCGACAGGTTTGGACCGAGCCCTATATCTTCTTCACCTCGAAAAAACCCGGTATCACGATTTCCAGCCCGGTGTTCCGCCAGGATCCGGAGCGTTCCCTGCGCGGCGTGATCGGCATCGACATCGAAATCGACGAGATCTCGCAATTCCTCGCCCGGCTCAAGATCGGTACACGCGGCTCGGCGCTGATCGTGGACAACCGTGGTCAGGTACTGGCGCACCCGGACCCGTCCAAGATCAAGCGACCGGCGGGCAACAACGAGCTGACCTTTGCGCGCATCACCGAGATCGACGACCCCGTCGCCCGCGCCGCCTTCCGTTCGCTGAAGCTGCCACCGGGTCAGGGATACACCATCGACCGCAAGCGCATCACCCGTTTCATACACGACGGCGTCGCCTACCAGGCTTCCTTCACGCCCTTTCTGCAGCACCAGTGGCCCTGGATCTTTGCCATCCAGGTGCCGGAGGACGACTATCTCGGCGTGTTCCACGAGAACCAGCGGTTCAACATCATGCTGGCCATCGTCATCACCATCGTCGCCAGCCTGCTCGGCATGCTGCTGGCCCACAGCCTCGGCAAGCCGATCCTTCAGCTCGGCGAGCAGTCGCGAGCCATCATGCGCGGCGACTGGAGCGAGGCACGGCCGATCCGCACCCGCTTCCGCGAAATCCGCGAAACCGCCGAGGCCTTCGCCGCCATGGCGCGCACCCTGAAGCAGCAGCAGGACGAAAACCGCGAACTCAACCACTCCCTGCAGAAGAACAGCCTGGCCACGATTTTCCGCCTTTCCCAGGCCGCCGAATACAAGAATCCGTCACCGCAGATCCATCTCTCGCGCATGGCACAACTGGCAGCGCTGATCGCGAAACAAATGGGTCAGGACCGGAACTGGTGCGAGAAAATCCTGCACGCGGCGCCGATGCACGATATCGGCAACCTCGGAATCCCCGACCAGATCCTGCTCAAGCCGGGCAAGCTGGACATGCAGGAATGGGAGGTGATCAAGACCCACCCGCTGATCGGCGCGGAAATCCTCAAGAACCCGGAAACGGAGATGCTGGCGATGGCACGCCGCATCATCCTGACCCATCACGAGAAATGGAACGGCTACGGCTATCCGCGTGGCCTGGCCGGCAATGACATCCCGCTGGAGGGACGCATCTGCGCAGTGGCCGACGCCTTCGACAGCATGGCCTCGGACCGGGTCTATCAGGCCGCCAGCGAACTCGACCAGGTGTTCCGCGAGATCGGCGCCGGGCGCGGCAGCCATTTCGACCCGCGGGTGGTGGACGCGCTAATGGAGATCGAGCTCGAAGTGCGTCGCCTCTACAGCGACATTCCCACCATCGACCAGCTGTTCTGAACCCGCTTCACTGGCAGAAGGCCTTTGCAGACTGCGGCCAGCCCCGTGCCGCCGCGGCCTTGCGCAAGCGCTCCCAGGCCGGCTTTTCCAACGCTGCACCGTCGCTGGACCAGCCCGCCAGACCGAGCGTGCGCAGGAATTCGTAGAACAGGGGATCCGGGTCGGGATTGCCGCCGAAGGCGGGATTGGCGGCCGTCTCCCGAACCGACGCCGCCGACAGGTCATGCAGCCAGGTAAAGTCGATCATCGCGATCTGGCCGGCTTCCCGGTCCCAGACCTCGAACACGGCATCGATGAAGTCCGCCTGCTGCACGGCACTGGAGCCGATCGACGGTTGATAACCCTGGCCCAGTTCCGGATAGAGAGGGTTCGGGTCGAATCCGGAGGGGTAACCCAACTGGAAGAAATACAGGGGCTTGCCCGGGTAGAGACGGCGCAACGCGGTCACGTCGGCCGAAAACTGCGCCGGCGGCTGAACCTGCCCGCGATCATCCATCGGATAGTAGGAGACGCCGACCAGATCGCTGGCGGCCATGAGCCCCTGGTAATAGCTGGCCTGGTCGCCCAGCAATCCCCTGTGGGTCACCTCGAAACCAACGGGCGGCGGAGTCCGCCCCGGGTACAGGGCCCGATAGCGGTCGCGGGCATAGTCCGCAACCGCCGGAAAGAAACCCTGCCAGGCCGAACGTCGCGACGGGTCGGTCAGGTACAGATCCACCTCGGAACCGATCACCAGCGCCGTCAAATGCAGGTTCGGCAGTTTCTCCAGGACATGATCGATCAACTGTTCGAAGCGCTGGATCACCCGCGGATCGTCCAGCGGCAGACCCTGCAGATCCGGCGGCAGGTTCTTCACCAGTGTGACGACCGGCCGCAGGGTCAGGGAAACGGCCGTGTCGGTCAACGGGTAGCAATAGTCGGCGATGGCGAGATAATCGAGAGCGGGATCACTCTGGTAGATCGGCTGTGGCGGCTGCACGCTGCTGTCCAGCCCTGTCTCGATCACCGTCCAGTCCAGCGAAAGGCTGGTGGACTGCATGCCGAGACGGCTGGCTTCGAGAAAGGCCGCGGCATAGTCCCGCGACTCTGCGGGCGTGATGTCGATCTCGAGGATGCGTTCCCCACGAGGCTCTGGATCCGGCGCCGTATCGCCTCGATCCGTACCGCCGCATGCGCTCAGCAGCAGGGCGAGCAACAACCCGATCATCCGTTTCATGGCAAACCTCCCCGTCAGGGCCGGGCAGCCGGCCGGTTTCAGAACAGATCGACGATGTTCTTCAGGTCGGTCTTGCCCTCGACTATCTCCTCGCGGGTCAGGCCGGTCAGCTCGTGCGGGAACACCAGCCAGTCGTCGTTCCGATAGACATAGTAATCCGGTTCCAGCTCCACTGCACGGCGCGAAGGCTTGTACCAGCTGCAGGCCACACGGATGTCTTCCGGCGTGTTGAGCCGCGACTTGCGGCGGATCTCGGCGATCAGCGCCTCGACGCTACGCCCGGAATCGAACACGTCGTCCACGATCAGCAGGCCGTCCTCGGCATTGGCGTTCTTGATCAGATAATCCAGGCCGTGCACGCGGATCTCCCGCGACTGTTGGTCGATGCCGGTATAGGAGGAGGTACGCACGGCGATATGGTCGGTGCTGATGCCCTTGTATTCGAAGTATTCCTGCACCGCGATGCCAATCGGAGCGCCGCCGCGCCAGATGCCGACGATGAAATGCGGCCGAAAGCCGTCCTCGTAGATCTTGTGGGCCAGGCGGAAGGAGCTTTCCAGCAGCTCCTGGGCGGTGATGAAGTATTTTTTCATGGGTCTCCGGAAGGTGGGATCAGACCTGGATCCAGGGCGCCTCGGCCTCGGAATAGCGATGTTCCTCGCAATTGTCGCCCGGGCCGCAACGATCGACAACCAGGAAATCCATCTCGTCGAAGGGCGTCAGCAGCAGGCCGTGCCACACGCCACGCCGATAGTGAATGCCCTGGCGGCCATTGCTGACGAAGGCCTGCAGCTGTTGCGGTTGCGGCGCATCTCCGGCCGAACCGACGACGACGATGAAGGGCGTGTCATCCAATGGCACAAAGGCCTGGCTGCCGAGGGGATGGCGCTCGACGATCCGCAACTGCCAGGGGAGCGGGTATTTCCGTGCATGGACGAGGCCGATACAGGCGTTTCCCTCGGCATCCGTTTCGATGCGGGCCAGCGCCGGCCAGCGCAGGGCCATGCCGTAGTTCATGTCCTGCGGCGGATGCCCGTCGGTTTCGATGACATCCCCGAAGGGAGCAAAATCATGGGCCGTCAGGGGCTGGGGCTGTAGACTCAGCACTTCGCCACCCGGCCATACACGCGCAGGCGGCTGATGCCGCCGTCGGGGTGGATATTCAATCGCAGGTGGGTTACCGG
>WGBK01000276.1 GCA_015494335.1 Gammaproteobacteria bacterium
AGAACAGGTCCGACGAGTTGTTGCTTGAGGTTTCCTGGATGTACTTGATGCCCGCGGTGGTCTTCTTCTTCAGCATCTCCACCTTCAGGCCGGGGTGCTGCTTCTCGAAGGCCTTCTTGAACTTGCGGGTCAGATCCTTGGGAAAGGATGTGACCACCACCAGCTTGTCTTCCAGCGCCCGGGCCGTTGCGCGTCGTCGCAAGGAAGCCCGGGCCTGATCCATAACTCCAGGGCTGTATCGACAAAGGCGCCTGCGGGCGCCTTTGTCTTTCTTGTTCGCTTATAAATATTTCCAATAAGAAACCTGTTTCATTTCGTAAACGGTTGCGCTAGAGTCGCCTTTTCGATTTCCAGCGGAAGCCGTGACCACCAATCCCGCCCTCGATAACAGTCTGCGCGAAAGCGGTAGCGAAGCCGTGTTCCAGCCCCTCAAGCTGGGCGAGAAGGTACGCGAGCTGCGGCGCAGCCATGGCCTGACCCTCGACGAGGTCAGCAAGCGCACTGGTCTGGCCAAGTCCACCCTGTCGAAGATCGAGAACGAGCAGGTATCGCCTTCCTTCGAGGTGGTGCAGAAGCTGGCTGCCGGTCTCGGCATCGATATTCCCCAGCTGTTCCAGCCCAGCAACGAGCCGCTGGCTTCCGGTCGCCGCGCGGTGACCCGTTCCGGCTCGGGTCGTCCTCACCCCACGACCACCTACGATCACGAACTGCTCGCCGCCGAGCTGACCCACAAGCGCATGGTGCCCTTCAAGTCGCGGGTGCATGCGCGCCGTTTCGAGGATTTTCCCGACTGGGTGCGTCATTCCGGCGAGGAATTCCTGCTGGTGCTGTCGGGCCGCATCGTGTTCTACAGCGAGTTCTACGAGCCGGTGACGCTGGCCGAGGGCGACAGCATCTACTACGACGCGGGCATGGGTCATGTCTGCATCTCCGAGAGCGAGGAAGACGCGCAGATCCTTTGGGTCTGCACGCCCTCCGACGACCTGTCGATCCGTAACCGCCAATCCCCGAATTTCGCCAACGCCGAGGAAACCTCATGAGCGATCAAGATCCGAACCTGAAACAGACCGCGCTGCACGACCTGCATGTCGAGGCGGGCGCCCGCATGGTGCCCTTCGCCGGCTATGCGATGCCGGTGCAGTATCCGCTGGGCATCGTCAAGGAACATCTGCATACGCGTCGCTCCGCCGGCCTGTTCGATGTCTCGCACATGGGGCAGGTAAAGTTGCATGGCGAATCGGCCGCCGCGGCGATGGAAAGCCTGGTGCCGGTGGATCTGATCGGGCTGCCCGAGATGAAGCAGCGATATGCGCTGTTCACCAACGAGCGCGGCGGCATCATGGACGATCTGATGGTGACCAACGCGGGCGATCACCTGTTCGTGGTCGTCAACGCGGCCTGCAAGGAACAGGATATCGCGCACATGCGGACGCACATCGGCGAAACCTGCGAGATCGAGGTGCTGGAAGATCGCGCGCTGCTGGCCCTGCAGGGTCCGGAAGCCGGCGCGGTGATGAAGCGTCTGGCGCCGGAGACCGAAGAGATGGTGTTCATGACCGCCGCCGAAATCGATATCGACGGCATCGATTGCTTCGTCACCCGCAGCGGCTACACCGGCGAGGACGGTTTCGAGATCTCCGTGGCCAACGAGGATGCCGAGCGCCTGGCGCGCACTCTTCTCGTCCAGGCCGAGGTGGAATGGGTGGGTCTGGGTGCGCGTGATTCCCTGCGCCTCGAGGCCGGGCTTTGTCTCTACGGCCACGATCTCGACGAAAACACCACGCCAGTGGAAGCCAGCCTGCTGTGGGCGCTGTCCAAGCCGCGCCGTGCCGATGGAGAACGCCCGGGCGGTTATCCGGGCGCCGAGGTGATCCTGAAACAGATTGCCGATGGCGTGGAGCGCAAGCGCGTTGGCCTGAAGCCCGAAGGGCGGATGCCGGTGCGCGAGGGCGCGAAGCTGTTCGACCTCGACGGCAACGAGGTCGGCGTGGTGACCAGCGGCGGCTTCGGCCCGAGTGTCAATGGTCCGGTGGCCATGGGCTATGTCCGGACCGACCTGGCCCAGCCCGAAACCGCACTGCAAGCCGAGGTGCGCGGCAAGCGAGTGCCGATCCAGGTGGTGAAACTGCCCTTTGTCGAGCAGCGTTACTATCGTGGCCCCAAAGCCTGAAACCAAATACCAACCCAAGCCAAACCCCGAAAAGAGGTACACCCCATGAGCGATATCCGTTACACCGAAGACCACGAATGGGTGGTCAACGAAGGCGACAACCGCGCCCGCGTCGGTATCACCGACTATGCCCAGGACCAGCTTGGCGAGCTGGTCTTCATCGAACTGCCGGAAGTGGGCAGCGAGGTTTCCCAGGGCGATGCCATCGCCGTGATCGAGTCGGTCAAGTCCGCCAGCGACCTGATCTCGCCGGTCTCCGGCAAGGTGGTCGAGGTCAACGAGACCCTCGACGAGGAGCCGGGCACCGTCAACGAGGATGCCATGGGCGCCGGCTGGTTTGTCGTCATCGAACTGTCCGATCCGGCCGAGCTGGATACGCTGATGGACGAAGACGCCTACCAGCAGATTCTGGACTGAACGGGGAGCCCATGCCGATGACCAGCGAGCAGCACCTGAGCCTTTCCGAGCTGCAACACAGCGACCGTTTCGAAGACCGCCACCTGGGTCCGCGCGAGGACGAGCAGCAGGCCATGCTGCAGTTCCTCGGCCTGGATTCCCTCGAAGCCCTGGTCGATGCCGTGGTGCCGGCGGATATCCGCCGGCAGGACGAAATGGGTATCGGCGAGCCCCTGAGCGAGCAGGAATCTCTGGCGCGGCTGAAGGAGATGGCGGCGCGCAACCGGCTGCTGAAATCCTGCATCGGCCTGGGCTATCACGCCACTTTCACGCCGCCGGTGATCCAGCGCAATGTGCTGGAGAACCCGGCCTGGTACACCGCCTACACCCCTTACCAGGCAGAGATCTCCCAGGGGCGGATGGAAGCCCTGTTCAACTTCCAGACCATGGTGTCCGATCTCACCGGTCTGGAGCTGGCCAATGCCTCGCTGCTCGACGAGGCCACGGCCTGCGCCGAGGCCATGACCCTGTGCCAGCGCATGAGCAAGAGCAAGGGCAAGGTGTTCTTCGTCGATCGCGACTGCTTCCCGCAGAATATCGCGGTGGTGCGCACCCGCGCCGAAACCCTGGATATCGAGATCGTCGTCGGCGACCCCTTGACCGAACTGGACGGGCATGACCTGTTCGGCGTGCTGCTGCAATACCCGGCGGTCAATGGCGATATCCGCGACTATGCCGCGGTCTGCAAGCAGGCCCACGGTCAAAAGGCCCTGGTGGCCGTCGCCGCAGACCTGCTGGCGCTGACGCAGCTGACCCCGCCGGGTGAATTCGGTGCCGATGTCGCCATCGGCAACACCCAGCGTTTCGGCGTGCCGCTGGGCTATGGCGGTCCCCATGCCGCCTACATGGCCACCCGCGATGCCTTCAAGCGCTCCATGCCCGGTCGCCTGATCGGGCTGTCCATCGACAGTCATGGCAACCCGGCCTACCGGCTGGCCTTGCAGACCCGCGAGCAGCACATCCGCCGCGAGAAGGCGACCAGCAACATCTGCACCGCCCAGGCGCTGCTGGCGGTGATGGCCGTTTCCTATGCCATCTATCACGGCCCCGAGGGGCTGGACCGCATTGCCCGCCGCGTGCACCGCTTGGCACTGTCCCTGGCCCGGGCCCTGGCCGATGCCGGCCTGATCGTGGAAACCGAAGCCTTCTTCGATACCTTCCTGCTGCGTGGCGAAGACCGCGCCGACGAATGGATGGAAGCCGCGGTGAACGCGGGCTATAACCTGCGCCGCGTGGATGACGATCGTGTTGCCATCGCCCTCGACGAAACCCTGACCAGCGACGACCTGGCCGCGCTGTTCGAGGCCCTGACCGGCAAGGATGCCCCCGATTTCGAGGTGGTGAACCGGTCCACCGAAGATGCGATTCCTTCCGACTTGCGTCGCCAGTCGTCCTATCTGACCGCCCCGGTGTTCCAGCGCTATCACTCCGAAACCGAGATGATGCGTTACCTGCGCCAGCTGGCGGACAAGGATCTGGCCCTGGATCGCGCGATGATCCCCCTCGGCTCCTGCACCATGAAGCTCAATGCCGCCGCCGAGCTGATGCCGATCAGCTGGCCCGAGTTCGGCCAGCTGCATCCCTATGTGCCGCAGGACCAGGCCGAGGGCTACCGTCAGTTGATCGACGAGCTGGAGGATCTGCTGTGCAAGACCACCGGCTATGATGCGGTGTCGATGCAGCCCAACTCCGGCGCCCAGGGCGAATACGCCGGTCTGCTGGCGATCCGCGCCTGGCAGGCTTCGCGCGGCGAGGGCCATCGCGATGTGTGCCTGATTCCGGCCTCGGCCCACGGCACCAACCCGGCCTCGGCCCACATGGCCGGCATGAAGGTGGTGGTGGTCGGAACCGACAGCCACGGAAACATCGACCTCGAGGATCTCAAGGCCAAGCTGGAGAAGCATGGCGAATCCCTCGCGGCGATCATGATCACCTATCCCTCGACCCACGGCGTGTTCGAGGAGAGCGTGCGCGAGGTCTGCGATCTCGTGCACCAGCATGGCGGGCAGGTGTATATCGACGGCGCCAACATGAACGCCATGGTCGGCCTCTGCGCGCCGGGCCAATTCGGCGGCGATGTGTCGCACCTGAACCTGCACAAGACCTTCGCCATTCCCCACGGCGGCGGCGGTCCGGGGGTGGGTCCGATCGGGGTCAAGGCGCACCTGGCACCGTTCCTGCCCGGCAATCCGCTGGAGGACGACAGCCCGGTCGGTGCGGTCGCCGCGGCGCCGGCCGGCAGCGCCGGCATCCTGCCGATCAGCTGGTCCTACATCCGCATGATGGGCGATCGTGGGCTGACCCGCGCCAGCGAACTGGCCATTCTCAACGCCAACTACATGGCGCGCCGGCTGGGAGAACATTACCCGATCCTCTACAGCTCCGAGCGCGGTTTCGTGGCCCACGAGTGCATTATCGACCTGCGACCGCTGAAGGAAAGCAGCGGTATCACCGTGGACGATGTGGCCAAGCGGTTGATCGACTATGGCTTCCACGCGCCGACCATGTCCTTCCCGGTGCCGGGCACGTTGATGATCGAGCCCACCGAGAGCGAATCCCGGCAGGAGATCGACCGTCTCTGCGATGCGCTGATTGCGATCAAGAGCGAGGTCGACCGCATCGAAAGTGGCGAGCTGGATGCCGAGGACAACCCGCTGCGCCAGGCGCCTCACACCGCGGCCCATGTCAGCGCCGACGACTGGCCACACGGCTACAGCCGCCAGCTCGCGGCCTGGCCGGTGACCGATCTGTACCAGAACAAGTACTGGTCGCCGGTGGGTCGTGTGGACAATGTCTACGGCGACCGCCACCTGGTCTGTTCCTGTCCGCCGCTGTCCGAATACGAGGAGGAAGCCTCATGAACCGTCATCTGGTAATCACCCTGGTCGGGGCCGACCGCCCCGGCATCGTCGAGCGACTGGCCCAGACCGTGGTCGAGCACGAGGGGACCTGGGAAGAAAGCCGCATGGCCAATCTTGGCGGGCAGTTCGCCGGCATCCTGCGCATTCGTCTCCATGAAGCGAAACTCCCGGCCTTGAGCGAGGCCCTGCAGGCCATGGAAGGCTTGCAGGTCAGCATTGCGCCGGCAGGCGAGGACGAGCCCGTCGAAAAGCTCTATTGCCTGAATCTGCTGGGGCAGGATCGGCCGGGCATCGTGCATCGCGTCAGTGCCGCCCTGGCACGGGCCGGCGCCAGTGTAGACGACATGGAAACCGAGGTGCTGGACGCCTCGATGTCCGGTGAAAAACTGTTCAAGGCGCGCATTGCCCTGCGCCTGCCCGACGAGGATGCGGTGGAAGCCCTGCGCCAGCGCCTCGAAGCCATTGCCGACGAATTGATCGTCGATATCGAACTCGATTGAAATCCACCAGGAGGAATCCCCGCCATGTTCAGCAAGAGCAAAGACCGCATCGAAGGCTATGACGACGAACTCTGGGCCGCCATCCAGGCCGAGAACCGTCGCCAGGAAGAGCATATCGAACTGATCGCCTCGGAGAACTACACCAGCCCGCGGGTGATGGAAGCCCAGGGTTCGCAGTTCACCAACAAGTATGCCGAGGGCTATCCCGGCAAGCGCTATTACGGTGGCTGCGAGTATGTGGACGAGGCCGAGCGCCTGGCCATCGAGCGAGCCAAGCAGCTGTTCGGCGCCGACTACGCCAATGTGCAGCCCCACTCCGGCTCTCAGGCCAATGCCGCGGTCTATTTCGCGCTGGTGCAGCCCGGCGACACCATTCTGGGCATGAGCCTGGCTCACGGCGGGCACCTGACTCACGGTGCCAAGCCGAATTTCTCCGGCAAGATCTACAACGCCATCCAGTACGGACTCGACGAGTCCACCGGCGAGATCGATTACGACCAGGTCGAGGCGCTGGCGAAGGAGCACCAGCCGAAGATGATCGTGGCCGGTTTCTCCGCCTATTCGCGCATCGTCGACTGGCAGCGATTCCGCGATATCGCCGACAGCGTCGGCGCCTACCTGTTCGTCGACATGGCGCATATCGCTGGCCTCGTTGCCGCCGGTGTCTATCCGAGCCCGGTGCCCGTGGCCGATGTGGTCACCACCACCACCCACAAGACCCTGCGCGGGCCGCGCGGCGGTCTGATCGTCTGCAAGTCCAACCCGGAGCTGGAGAAGAAATTCAATTCCATCGTTTTCCCCGGCATCCAGGGCGGTCCGCTGATGCATGTCATCGCCGCCAAGGCCGTGGCCTTCAAGGAGGCCCTGGACCCGGCCTTCAAGACCTACCAGCAACAGGTGGTGAAGAATGCCCAGGCCATGGCCCAGGTTTTCATCGACCGGGGTTACGACATCGTCTCCGGCGGCACCGACGATCACCTGTTCCTGGTCAGCTTCATCCAGAGCGGGCTCACCGGAAAGGCCGTCGATGCCGCCCTCGGCAGAGCCAATATCACCGTCAACATGAATGCCGTGCCCAACGACCCGCAGTCGCCCTTCGTCACCAGCGGCATCCGCGTCGGTACGCCGGCGATCACCACCCGTGGCCTCGGTGAGGAGGAATCGCGGGAGCTGGCGGGCTGGATGTGCGATGTCATCGACGATCTCGAGAACGAGCAGGTGATTGCCGAGGTCAGGCAGAAGGTGCTGGATCTCTGCGCCCGCTTCCCGGTCTATGTGGACTGAGGTCGCAGTCTGACTCGGTTGCGCCGCCATGGCGATCAGCGTTTTCGACCTGTTCAAGATCGGTATCGGCCCCTCCAGTTCGCATACGGTCGGGCCGATGCGGGCCGCCGGCCGCTTCGTCGAAGCGCTGCAACAGCAGGGGTTGCATGATCGCGTCCAGCGCGTGCAGTGCGATCTCTACGGA
>WGBK01000277.1 GCA_015494335.1 Gammaproteobacteria bacterium
GCTGGCGCTGGATGCCATCATCAACATGGCGGCCAAGGTACCTTTCATGTCCGGCGGGCAGTTCCCGATGCCGCTGGTGGTGCGTATGCCCGGCGGGGTAGCCCGTCAGCTCGCCGCCCAGCATTCGCAGCGCCTCGAGCATACCCTGATGAATGTCGCCGGGCTGCGCATCGCCGTGCCTGCAACACCCCAGGACGCCTACTGGCAACTGCAGCAGGCGCTGCGCAGCAACGAACCGATTGTGCTGCTCGAGCACGAACTGCTCTATTTCAACAAGGGCCCCGTGGATTTCGAGGCCGAGGCGCCACCGATGCATCGCGCACTGGTTCGCCGCAACGGCGATGCGGTGACCCTGATCGCCTATTCGCGCATGGCCCTGCTGGCCGAACAGGCAGCCGGGGAACTGGCGAAACGAGGCATCGAGGCCGAGGTCATCGATCTGCGCAGCCTCCGCCCGATCGATTTCGAGACCTGCGCCGAGTCCCTGCGCAAGACCCACTACGGCCTGGTGATCGAGGAAGACAGCCGTTTCGCCGGAGCGGGCGCCGAGATCGCCGCGCAACTGACCGAGGAGGCCTTTCACTACCTGGATGCACCGATACAGCGGCTCGCCGGGCTGGATCTGCCCATCC
This sequence comes from Gammaproteobacteria bacterium, assembly GCA_015494335.1. Lineage (GTDB taxonomy): Bacteria > Pseudomonadota > Gammaproteobacteria > S144-22. Next base: position 633 of record WGBK01000277.1, read on the forward strand.
CCTACAATGGCCGTCTCGAATCCCGCTGCATTCCGGACACCGGAAGCATCGTCGAAGCCACGCTCCAACTGCTGCAGGAGAAAACGCCATGAGCCGCAAACCCATAGTCATGCCCAGCCTGTCCGACACCATGAAGGAAGGCCATCTGCGCCGCTGGCTCAAGCAACCCGGCGATCCGGTGCACAAGGGCGAAGCCCTGGCCGAGATCGAATCCGACAAGGCAGTGATGGACCTCGAGGCCTTTTCCGACGGCTTCCTGGCCGGCCCGCTGGCGAAAGAGGATGCCGACTATCCGGTGGGCGCCACCCTCGCCTATCTCAGCGACGTAGCGACGGATGTGGACGAACCCGGCGAAGCCGCCGACACAGAATCCACGCCGCAGGCTCACGAAGAAACATCTGCAGCCGTTGCAGAGCACAAATCGACTCCGGCCCCGAAACCCGGAAGCGATGACCAAACCCGGACCAACATCGAAACCGCCAGCCCTGCCAACAACGAGGAAGAGAAGGGGCGCCCACTCCTGTCCCCCTACGCCCGTGCCCTCGCGCAGGATCTGGGCCTCGACCCCAAAATGCTGGCACGCTACTTCCCGCAGCCCATCAAGAGTACCCAGGTGATCGCCGCGGCGATGGGGGCTCTGCCGCCGGACCTCTCCACCGGCCCCCCGCTGCGCTACAAGTGGCTGACGCCGATGCGCCGCAGCATCGCTGATCACATGACCGCCGCCGCCCATATCCCGACCTTCCGGGTCAGCGCCCGATTGCCGGTAGGCAGATTGCAGACCCTGGCGCGGGAACGCTCGCTGTCCTTTACCCTGTTGATGGCGCGCGCACTGGCGCAAACCGTGGAACTGCACCCCCGGTTCAATGATGCCTACACGCCCCTGGGACTGGCGCAACGCAAGCGGGTCGATGTCGGGATTGCCGTGGACATACCCGGCGGACTGGTCACGCCGGTACTGCGCGATGCCGCGAGCCGCAGCCTCGACGAACTGGGACAGGACTGGCTAAGGCTGAAGCAACAAAGCCTGCAACAGAAGCTAAGTCCCGAGGACTACCAGGGCGCAACCATCTACCTGTCCAACCTTGGCATGTTCCCCCATGTCCGCCGTTTCGATGCCATCGTCCCTCTCGGCGCCAGCGCCATCCTCGCTCTGGGCGCGGCCGATCAGGGACAGGTCGAGGCCACCCTGAGCGCCGATCATCGCGTGGTCTATGGCGCCGATGCCGCCCGCTTTCTCGAGAGCCTGTCCGAGCAACTCGACCAACCCGAAGGTCTGCTCAAGTCGTCGTGATCGCGGACGGCAGCCGAAGCGCCATCGCACGGGCGCTGTCGATCGGTCTCGCCGTGGGCTTCGGCGGGGGGTTCCTGAGTCTCGGGGGCGGCACCCTGGCCATTCCCCTGCTAATGACCCTGATCGGCCTGACGGCTTTTCAGTCGCGCGGTACGGCCCTGATGCTGGCCCTGTTTTCCGCCGGCACCGGGGCCTGGGTCTATGCCCGAGCCGGACATGTGGACTGGCAGGCGGTGGCCCTGATCGCCATGCCCTCGATGATCATCACTCCCCTGACCGCCCGCTATACAGAGCATTTCAGCAACCGCGGGCTGAAACGCTTCTTCGGCCTGGTACTGATGACGGGC
>WGBK01000278.1 GCA_015494335.1 Gammaproteobacteria bacterium
GGGTTGAAGCGGTCGATGGCCAGCTTGTTCAGCGCGATCAGGTATTTGCCGTCCGGGGAGACGGAATCGCCTTCCATCGCAACCAGGTGGCCGATGTTGTAGTGGATGTGCAGCTGATCCAGCACCTTGCCTTTACAGTAATCCCACTTGGTGACCATGGAATCCACATAGATGGAGGTGTAGACCACGCATTCCTTGGAGTCATACTGGGTATGCAGAGGACCGAGGCCGACTTGTACCGAAGTATGCAGTGCATCCTTCATTGCAATGATCGGAATGCCATAGGGATCCTTGCCTTCGAACTTCTTGTTCTTGATGGCCTTCTGGATCTTGTCCCAGCTGTACACCCAGGCATGGCTGTCGAGCTTGCCGGAAACGATGATGTACTTTCCGGTAGGGTTGACATCGACACCGTGCGGGCTCTTCGGTTCGGGTACCAGATAGAGCAAACCTTCCTTGACCGCCTGCTGGATCGGGATCAGGTAGGAGCCGTTGACCTTCTTGACCTTTCCGGCCTTGACCAGCTCCTCGGCCTTCTTCCAGTTGGTGATCTGCAGGAAGTCGGTGTCCTTTGCGGAACAGCCGGCCTCGAAGGGCGGACGGTTCTCACCGCCGACATATCGCTCGGTACAGAAGGAGTTGGTGAAACCCCAACCGTAGCTGGCGTTCTTGCCGGCGTCGGACAGATCCTGGGAGTAGGGCGGCAACTCGAAGGTGAAGGAATTGGCCTTGTCGATACGGCCCTTCTTGTTGTCGAACTTCCAGTAGGTTACGCCACCGCGATATTTGTCGTTGAACTCGGAAAGCGGTGTGAAACCGTCATCCAGAGGCGCCGCGTACTGGGCAGCAGACATGATGTACTCGGTATTGGGCGTGACGAAGGCGCCACCGTGCTCGGACTTGAAGAATGGGTTGGCCACGATCTGCTTGGTCTCGAAGTCCTTCAGGTCGATGACCGCGATACGGGGGTTGGCCTTGTCGTTGATGAACAGGTAACGACCGTCGTAATCGCCCTTGGTTTCGGAGAAGGCCGGGTGGTGAGTGTCACCGAACTTGATCTTCATGCCCGGGTTGTCCATCTCCAGTACGGCCTTGGATTCGTCGTCGAAACCGTAGCCCTGCCACGGCTCCGGCGTGAATACGCCGATGTACTTGAGAATGCGCATGGACGGAACGCCATAGACGATGACATGTCCGCTCTGGCCGCCGGAGCTGAAGGCCAGATACTCGTCACGACCACCGGTAGGGGTATAGGTTTTGGCCGCCGCGAGAATATCCTTCTCGGTCAGGCCGCGCTCCTTCATGACCTCTTGCAAGGTCTGGCCAGCGAGGGCCGAGGTCGTCAGCCCGAGGCCGAGCCCCACGCCTATGACCGCCTTGGATAGTGTTTTCAGTCTTGGTTTCATTGTCATTACCCTGCTTAATGAAAAGTGTGTGTTCGGACCTCGCGATGATGCGAAATCCGGGACGGTGGAATTCTCGAGGCTGTGGCATTTTGTCGCATTGATAAAGATCAAGCCGGAAGGGCAGTTTGCCCTATCCGTACAAAATGAGGGCCAAAGTTGATCTGCATCAACTTTGGCCCCGATGAGACTTGGAACTTTCGAGAAACTGCGCTTCAGAAGACCACGCGGGTTTGCATCGGATTGTCCTCGTACTGGGTCCACTGGTGCAGTGAGCCGTCGTAGATGCGAACCTTCGGCTGGCCCAGTACCTCGTGCAGCGCAAACCACACCGAGGAACACTCGTAGGCGCTGTTGCAGAACAGGATCAACTCGTCGTCGAGGTCGATGTTGAGATCGCCGATGATGCGACGCAGACGTTCCGGCTTGAAATAACGCTGGGTTCCCTTTGCCGGCGTCAGGAACTTGTAAGGCAGCAGCTTCGCGCCCGGGATATGGCCATAGTCATAGACATAGGATTTCTTGTCGATGCCGATGTGGTAGCGCAGGTTACGGGTATCGATCAGTGTGATGCCCTTGCGCTTCAGGGCCGCCCGTACCTGCGGCATGGTCGCGAGGATCTCCGGGTGCTCGGCGCCGACCTGGTAGTTGCCGGGCGTGGCGGGATGTGCCGGACGATCCACCAGGTCTTCCAGCGCGTCGACCCAGGCCGCATTGCCGCCGTCGAGCAGGGCCACATTGCCGAAGCCATAGAATTTGAAGTGCCAGTAGAGGCGCGCCGCGCCCGCCAGTTGTCCGGGCTTGTGGCCGGGCTGGGTGATGACGACCCGGTCATTGTTGTCGATGCCAAGCCGGCGCAGGAAGGTCTGGAACTGTTCGGCGGTTGGACGCATGCGGGTCAGTTCCTTGCCGTCGATGACGCGGTTGACACGCACGGTGCCGACATCGACAGGAATCGCGCCCTCGATATACCCCGTCTTGTCGAAGTTCTCCTTCTTGCGTACATCGAGGATCACCACGCCATCGCGATGCTCGATGAGCCAGTCGGCATCGATCAGCGGGGCGGGAAAGAAGGCGGCCTGCAGGGCTGGCGACAGCAGAAGCAGGGGCAGCAGAAGGCGGATGAATCGCGTCATGACGGTTTCCTCGGAAGATTCGGTTGCCGCTCATTGCAGCACCCGCTGGCGGTTCCCGCAATGAGGGAGGTCAATCGGGTTTGGCTTGATGCTGCGGAGCCCGATTCATCAGACGTTCGAGGCGGGCTTCGAATTCGCTGCGGGGGATCTCGCGCGCGCCGAGGCTGGCCAGATGGTCGGTGTACATCTGGCAATCGATCATGCCGTAGCCTCCTTGCTCGGACAGGGCCTTGAGACTGGCCTTGGAGGCATTGTCGGCACGGCTGAACATGGATTCGCCGAAGAAGACCGAACCGATGGCCACGCCGTAGAGACCGCCGACCAGCCGCCCCTCGCGATCCCAGCATTCCCAGGAATGGGCATGGCCGAGGGCGTGCAGCCGCCGGTAGGCGCGCAGCATCGGGCCGGTGATCCAGCTCCCGGGCTGGCCCGGCCGCGGTTCGGAACAGGCGAGCATGACATCGCCGAAGCGTCGGTCGACGGTAATGCGGTAGGGCTCGCGCCGCAGGAAACGGCGCAGGCTGCGCGAGCTATGGAACTCCTCGGGAAACAGCACCATGCGCGGTGCCGGTGACCACCAGAGTATGGGTTCCTCGTCGCTGAACCAGGGGAAGATGCCCTTGCGATAGGCGGCAAGCAGCCATTCCGGCTCCAGGCTGCCGCCGGCGGCGAGCAGGCCGTTGGGTTCTTCCAGCGCGGCGCGGGTCGGCGGGAATCGCGGTGGCTGGTCGGGGTCGAGCCAGGGAATCATCTCGATTCCTCTCGCCGGTAGGGGCTGTGCGCCTGCCAGTAGGCACAGTAGTCGGCCACCTGTTCCCGCTCCGCCAGCAGATGACGGCGGATCAGGTGCCGGAAATCCTCGTTGGCCAGCCAGTGGGCGGAAACGGTGTGCGTCGGCAAGAAACCGCGCGGTACCTTGTGCTCGCCCTGGGCGCCGGGATCGAAGTGGCGCAACCCCCGTTCGATGCAATGCTCGATACCCTGGTAGTAACAGCATTCGAAATGCAGGAACTCATGGTGCTCGTCGCAGCCCCAGATGCGACCGTAGAGGCGCTCGCTGTCCTGCAGGAACAGCGAGCAGGCGATGATGCGTTCCTCGTCGGCCGGTCGCACGGTTACCACCAGCACCTGATCCCCGAGTTCCCTGCCGAGATGCCGGAAGAAATCAGCACTCAGGGTGGGCGCGCCGTACTTGCGATCGAATATGCCGGCGTAGAGCTGGTGGACGCGCCGCCATTCGTCGTCGGTCAACTCGTGACCGGGCTGGCGGCGGATGCGCAATCCGGATTGGGCCACATGGCGTCGCTCGCGGCGGATGTTCTTGCGCTTGGTGGAGCGCAGTGCGGCGAGAAAATCCTCGAAGCTCCCATAGCCCGGGTTGTGCCAGTGGAACTGGCAGTCCTGGCGCAGCAGCAGGCGCGGATCCTCGAGATCTTTCAGGCATTCTTCGCGTTCGAACAGCAGGTGCCAGCCGCTCAGCCCCTGCGCCTGGCAGAAGGCGATCGCCGAATCGACCAGTTGCTGCTTCAGTATCCGCCGTTGTTCCTTGTCAGCAATATTGCGCCGCAGCAGCAGCCGCGGGCCGGTGGCGGGGGTATAGGGCACGGCGCTGACCAGCTTGGGGTAGTAGTCGAGGCCGCTGCGCTGGTAGGCATTGGCCCAGGCGTGGTCGAAAACCAGTTCGCCATAGGAATTGTCCTTGATGTAGGCGGGCAGGGCAGCAACCAGTTGTCCGCCTTCCCTCAGCGTGAAATGGACCGGTTGCCAGCCCCAGGGCAACAGGCAGTCGTGCTGCTCCAGTCCGTTCAGAAAGGCGTGACGGGTAAAGGGGTAATCCGCCTCGCCGAGGGCGTCCCATTCCTCCGGGTCGATCTCGTCGAGGCGGTGGTGGATCGTCAGCGAATGACTCAACTCAGCTCTTGCCGGCTTCCTTCGCGTCGAGGTAACGCTCGGCGTCCAGTGCCGCCATGCAACCGGTGCCGGCCGAGGTAATGGCCTGGCGGTAGATGTGATCGCTGACATCGCCGGCGGCAAACACGCCCTCGATGCTGGTGGCCGTGGCGTTGCCCTCGGTTCCGGACTTGACCTGGATGTAGCCGTTGTTCAGTTCCAGCTGACCCTCGAAGATGGCCGTGTTCGGCTTGTGGCCGATGGCGATGAACACGCCGGTGACCTCGATCTCCTTGGTGGAACCGTCCACGGTGCTCTTCAGGCGCAGGCCGGTCACGCCGCTGTCGTCGCCGAGCACCTCGTCCACGGTCTGGTTCCACTCGATGCGGATGTTGCCGTTCTTTTCCTTCTCGAACAGCTGGTCCTGCAGGATCTTCTCCGAACGCAGCTGGTCGCGACGGTGCACCAGCGTCACCTCGGCGGCGATGTTGGACAGGTACAGGGCTTCCTCGACAGCGGTGTTGCCGCCGCCGATGACCGCGACCTTCTGGTCCTTGTAGAAGAAACCGTCGCAGGTGGCGCAGGCGGAGACGCCGCGGCCCTTGAACTTTTCCTCGCTTTCGAGGCCGAGGTACATGGCGCTGGCGCCGGTGGCCACGATCAGCGCGTCGCAACTGTATTCGCCCTGGTCGCCGACCAGGCGCTTGGTCTCGCCCTTGAGATCCACGGTATGGATATGGTCGAACAGGATCTCGGTATCGAAGCGCTCGGCATGTTTCTGCATGCGCTCCATCAGGGCCGGGCCGGTCAGGCCTTCGGGATCGCCGGGCCAGTTGTCGACCTCGGTGGTGGTCATCAGCTGTCCGCCGGCCTGCATGCCGGTGATCAGCA
>WGBK01000279.1 GCA_015494335.1 Gammaproteobacteria bacterium
GGGTATGGGCTTACCCCCATGGGGATATACATTCCCTTTATGGGTTTGGCATAGGGTAGCCCTTCCTACCTTTATATACGGGCATTCACGGGCATGGCCGAAAACCCCTTCGATCTGGATCAGACCGCGGCCTACCGCCGCTGGGCCGACGAAAAGCGACGCGGATACGATCTGCGCGCCCGTGATGATTTCCCGCTGCTGGTGGAGATCGGGCCCGAGGGCGATATCGACGAGGAAGGGCTGGCGATTATCCGCGATCATGTCGATCGCTACAACTTCGCCCTCTATCGCTTGGCCGAAGGCGGCGACGATCACCTCGAGAGCCTGCGCAACATCGGCCGGCAGATGGGCCTGAAGGAGCTGGACCGGAACCTCTGCGCGCCCGAGGATCGCATCACCCGACTCACCGTGAAGCCGGTCGAAGGCGCTCGTTACATCCCCTATACCAACAAGCCCATCGGCTGGCATACCGACGGTTACTACAACCCGATGCACCAGCGTGTGCTGGCGATGGTGCTGCATTGCGAGCAGCCGGCTGCCGAGGGTGGCGTCAACCAGTTGCTGGATCACGATATGGCCTATATCCACCTGCGCGACGAGAACCCCGATTTCATCCGTGCCCTGTCGCAGCCCGGCGTCATGTGCATCCCGCCCAATGTGGTCGATGGCCGGGAACTGCGCCCGCAGACCTGCAGCGCCGTGTTCCTGACCGAGCAGAACGGGGATTCCCCTGCGCTTGCCATGAGATTCAGCAAGCGCAAGCACAATATCCTGTGGAGTGAGGATGCGCTGGCGCAGGAAGCACTGCACTGCCTGTTCGAATTCCTCGAATCCTCGCCGCCGTGGATGGTGGAATACCGCCTGCAGGCCGGAGAGGGCGTGATCAACAACAATGTGCTGCATACCCGCAGCGCCTTCCGCGACGACGAACAGCACAAGCGCATCTACTACCGCGCCCGCTACTACAATCGCATTGACCTGAATTGAATCTGGAGAGAAGGCCGACATGCTCTGGTTGAGTGAAATACTGCTGCAACACCCCGAGATCGAGTCCTTCGAGGACCTGAAGGATGTCATCAAGCAGCGCGCCGCCGCAGGCGAGCGCTTCTTTCGCATGGATATCAAGCCGCCCTACACGGATACTCCGCCCGACTGGGAGGATCGGCTCGAGGCGGTCTTCACCTCGATACGCTGAGTACGGTCATGGTCGAGCAATCACGGGATTCCGATCTCTACTGGCAGGAAGACGAGGATCCGAGCGAGATTCCGCTGCCGGAAACGGTGCAGGATCTGCTGTTCCGTATCGATTGTCGAACCCTGCCGCTGGATCACGCCGAGGCCCTGTCCGGCGAGATCCGCAAGCACCTGCCCTGGCTCGAGGAAGAGCCGAATGCCGCCATCCACCTGATTCACGTGGCCGAGTCGGCCAACGGCTGGATGCGTCCGGAAGACCCGGATAGCGAACTGCTGCATGTCTCCCGGCGCACGCGCATGACCCTGCGCCTGCCCAGTCATCGTTTCGATGACGCTCGAACGCTGATCGGCAAGACCCTGGACATTGCCGGACATCCGCTGACCGTCGGCGACTTCCATCTGCGCCCCCTGAGCAAGCTGACAACCATCTTCGCCCGCCATGTCGATACCGGTGGCAGCGAGGACGAGAGCGTGTTTCTGCGCCAGGTTGCCGAGGAACTGGGGCAGCGCGGCATCCGCGTACGCAAGATGATGCCGGGCAAACTGCATCGCCATCGTACCCGGGACGGCGAGATCCTGACCCGCAAGCTGATGCTCAGCGATTTGCAGATTCCCGAATCGCTGCAGCTGCAGGAGCGGGGACTGGGTCATCGCCCGCTCATGGGCATGGGTATCTTCCTGCCGCACAAGGGCATCGAGGCGGTCAACAAGAAGCAGGAGTAGAGGGCGCCGGAAAAATCCGCTTTTCCCGCGATTGTTGTTCCAGCTCCAATGCCAGGCTCCTGGCCAAATCTTGCGCCTTGTAGGCATCAAATATATCATCAAACGATGACTTAAATGATGCCTTTCGAGGTGAGTGCATGAGAACAACACTGAATATCGATGACGAGTTGCTGGCTGAAGCTCAGCGTGTAACGGGTATGAAGGAAAAGGTCGCACTGGTTCGCGAGGGGTTGCGCGCTCTGATCGAACGCGAGAGCGCTCGCAGGCTGGCAAGACTGGGGGGCAGCGAGCCACAATTGAAACCTGTACCGCGCCGGCAATCCGATCCGGCATGATCCTGGTCGATACTTCGGTCTGGATCGATCATCTGCTTAGTGGCGAACAACGACTTGCCGATCTGTTGAACCGCAGCCAGGTACTGATCCATCCTTTCGTGATCGGCGAGCTGGCCTGCGGAAATCTTCGCAAGCGGGATGAGGTGCTCCGGCTACTCAATGGCTTGCCTCATGCAAAGCTCGCTTCCCAGGAAGAAGTACTCTACATGATCGAGCACAACCGGTTGATGGGGTTGGGAATCGGTTTCATCGATGCGCACCTGCTGGCCTCTGCTGTCTTGTCGGATGTGGACGCCCTCTGGACACGCGACAAGAGATTGCAGAAGGTAGCCGCTAAGCTCGAAATTGCTGCTGACTGATTCGTCACTACCCTTAAGAAAAAACAGGTTCCAGACTGTCTGGCAGGATTTTTCTATTTCCAAAGGGATAGCCGGCCTTTGCCAAACGGGACAGTGACAGCTCTGCCCTGCTGTGCCACATTCCGCCCCTGATATTCAAACCGTTCAATCATTAACAACGCATCGAGGCAATTGGCTATGGGACTTCTTGACTCCGTCGAAAGAACTGAAAACGGCTATCTGGTGAACAGCAGCGACTGGAACGAGGAAATCGCGCTGGAGCTGTTCAAGGAAGAAGGCATCGAGCCGACCGACAAGCACTGGGATGTCGTGCGCTATGTGCGCGAGCAGACCCTGGACGGCAACGAGCCAAACGAGCGCCAGATCCTCAAGGCGATGCAGAAGGTCTGGGGTTACAAGCCGACCACCAAGGAAATGTACGAGCTGTTCCCGCTGATGCCTTCCAAGCAGGGCCTGAAGATCGGCGGCATGCCCCAGTCCACCCGCAAGGGCGGCTACTGAACCGGCCACGGCCTCGCCAGGCGGGGAGGGCGGTCCGCCGGCCGTCTTTACCCCCTTGGTGATAGAGACGGGGCGGTGGATATCCCTTATATTCCCGCCATCTTCACGATTAGATACTGCCTTTAGAGGAAATTTTCATGAGCGACAAAGCGGCACGAATCAAAGAACTGATCGAAATGCAGAAGAAGTTCATCGAGTATGAGCACGAGCATGGTTTCGATCCCAAGGCCTACTTCTACGGTCATTCCGGTACCCTGCTGGACGGCTACCGTGACAACTTCATGGAGAAGGCGATGGAACTGGTCGACATCGCCCATGCCGAGAAGGGTTCTCATCGCTGAGTTCTCCGCATCGCGCATCGAAAAAGCCACCCTTGCGGTGGCTTTTTTGTGAGCAGGCTGAAAGTCGGCCTCAGATGTCGACCCAGCGGCGTACCAGGTTGTTGAAGGTGGCCGCCACCTTGCGCGTGGCTTCGGCATCCGGCAGCTCTCGGAACAGTTGTTCGCGCGCCAGGTTCAGTTCGTAGAGCATCTCCCGTTTCGAGGGGTCGCGCACCGTGCTCTGGGCCCAGGTGACCGCCACCAGGCGCACTCCCTCGGTAACAGGGGCGACGAAATGGCGGCTGTGCGAAGGGTAGACCACGGCACTGCCGGCAGCCAGCTTGATGCGTTGCTCGCCATAGGTATCGATGATGACCAGTTCGCCGCCCTCGTATTCGTCCGGCTCGCTGAGGAACACGGTGGTGGAGACATCGGTGCGGTAGAGATCCTGGCCCTGGCCCATCACCGGATCGTCGACATGCTCGCCGTATTCCATGCCCGGTTCGTAGCGGGCGTAGAAGGGGGCGGCCACCCGTTTCGGCCAGGCCACGGCCTTGTATTTCGGGTGCCGCACCAGGTTGCCCATGACCATCTCGTTGAGGGCGTTGAAATCGGCACTGCGCGGATCCATCTCGCGGTTGTTCTTGACCCGCCGGGCCACGCTGCCGGCTGACAGCTTGCCGTCGACGAAGCTCGCGCGATCGAGCAGTCGCCTGATTTCAGTCAGGTTTTTTGCGGATATCAGGTGCTCGATGGTCGCTAACATGCTCTACTTTCTCAAATTTCCGGATGCTAGCCATGATACTGAATATACGAATCGAA
>WGBK01000280.1 GCA_015494335.1 Gammaproteobacteria bacterium
AACGCTGGCAGAAGGCATCCACCAGCGAGTTGGCGATCTGCGTGAACACCGGCCCGATCAGCATGCTGACCAGCTTGCTGGAGAACTCGAAATCCAGATCCAACTCGACCTTGCAACCGCGATTCTCGGGCAGCGGCGTCAGCAACCAGTCCCCCTCGAGCTTGCGAAAGGGGCCATCCACCAGTTCCATGTGCACCTGTCGACCGGGCACCAGCCGATTCTGCGTGGTGAAGGAATGATTGAGCTTGCCCTTGTGCATGTGGATCGAGGCACGCATGAAATCCTCCCGCTGTTCGAGGATCTCGGTGCCGGAACACCAGGGCAGGAACTCCGGGTAGCGTTCGATATCGATGATCACTTCATACATCTGCTCGGCGCTGTAGGGCATCAGCGCGGAACGCTGGATGGTTGTCATGACAGGTTCAGGACTCCAAGGGAAGAAAACAGCACGATCAGCAACAGGGCCGGCACGATATAGCGGATGGCAAAATTCCACAACTCGAACAGCTTGCGGCTGCGCAGGGCCAGTGCATCGTGGCTGACGACACGAGGCAGTTTCCAGCCCACGAAGATGGCCAGCAGCAGTGCAGCCAGTGGTTGCAGCAACTGGCTGGCGATGAACAGGATGATATCGTTGAAACCGGCGTTGTTGACCAGTCGGTGCGCCTCGTCGGCGAAGTAAACGGCCAGGGTGATGCCCTCGTCCTGCCACAGGCTGTAGGAAAAGATACTGCCGAGGCCGATCAGCCAGACGATAATGCCGATCTGGGTAGCCGCGCGCAGGCGATTGCGTCCGTAGCGGGCGCAGAAGCAACTCACCAGCGATTCCATCAGGGCCACCGCCGTGGTGATCGCGGCCAACGCCAGGAACAGGTAGAACAACGCGCCGAACAGGTAACCCATGGGCATCGCACCGAACACCACCGGCAGCACTCGGAAGGCCAGCTCATCATCGAGTACCGGCTGCATGTCCACCGAGAACACCAGCGCGTTGATGGCCAGGCCGGTGACGATGGAAAACAGCAGGTCGATGAGGATGACCAGGAAGGAGGCATAGCCGATATTCACCTTCTCGTCGGCATAGGCGCCGTAGATGACCATCACGCCGAGGCCCAGCAACAGCGTGTAGAAGGCCCGCTGCAGAGCCAGCAGGGGCGTTCCCGCATCGACCCGCGACAGATCCGGATAGAGGATGTAGTTGACGCTCTCCGCCATGCCCTGGGAAAAGGCGCCATAGAGCACGCCAACCACCAGCAGCAGGGTCATCAGCGGGACCAGCACGCGCACGATCGGTTCCAGTCCCCGGCGCCGGCTGCGTGCAGAGATCATCACTAGCAACACGATGAACAGCGTGTGCCAGAGCATCATCGCTTCGGTATTGGACTTGAAGGCGCGGAACAGGGCATTGGCCCCGTCGAGGGTGGCACCGGTGTAAACCCCGAAGGCGGTCTTGAAGACATAGGACAGGGACCAGCCGGAAACCACGCTGTAGGAAGACAGCAGCAGCAGCGCGGCGAGCAGAGACATCCAGCCGACCAGTTTCCAGAACACCGAAGCGCCCTGCTCGCGGGCCTGTTGATCCAGCGCATCGACGACATTGCCGCGACTCATGCGACCGAGCATGAACTCGCTCATCAACAGCGGCAGGCCGAGCAGGAACAGGAACAGGGCATACATGGCAATAAACGCACCGCCGCCATTCTCGGCGGCCATCACCGGAAAGGTCAGGAAATCCTTGAGACTGAGGGTCGCGCCGGCCGCAATGATGACCATGCTGCTCTGGCTGCGCCAGCGGAAGCCACTCTTTTCGGTGCTTTCTGCCATCGTCAATACTCCACGAGAGGGCCAGACATTATCCAGCAGCCCCCTTGGCGAGTAAAGCGGGAAGCCGGCAGTTCCAGGGCTGAGTTACTTAAGCTCCCATGTCATTGATGAATATAGGATAGGGTAGTGTCTGCTCGGAAAAACGCCGTAAATACATCCCTGCAGGCTCCACGCCGGCATCCATGCCGCCGAGGTTCTCCGAGCAGACACTACCCCATGCCAATTGATAAGGCGGGATCCTTCCGACGGCCCGTCGCCTGTTCGCTTGCCGTCAGCCGGTCAAAGCTGATAGGCCAGCAACAGCACCAGGCCCTCGAGAATCTCCTTCATCAGACCGGCGGATTTCGGGTGATGCGGTTTGCATTCCATGCGCCAGCGATCGAACCAGTCGATGAGCCAGCGCACTTCCGCCTCGCTGTAGAAGGCGCTCATCACCTCGAAGTTGAGGAACAGGCTGCGGATGTCGAGATTGGCGGTGCCGCAGAGTGCGACATCCTCGTCGAAGATCATCAGCTTGGCATGCACCATGCGCTCGGGCAGGAACCAGATACGCACCCCGGCATCGTGCAGTTCGCGCAGGTAACGATTGCGCGCGATATCCGCGATGCGATGATCGCAGCGTTCCGGCAGCAGCAGTTCGACGCGCACACCGCGCAGTGCCGCCAGGCGCAACGCCTGCTGCACGCCATCGTCAGGAATGTAGTAGGGCGTCACGATGCGGATGTGCTTGGTGGCACTGTAACAGGCGGTCAGCAGGGCTGCGTGAATCGGATCGTCAGCCACATCCGGCCCCGAGGGCAGCACCTGTACCCGTCCCTCGGAAGAAGGCGACGAAGGCGGTACCGGTACATGCACCAGGGGATCGGCCTGGTTGGCAAAATGCCAGTCCGATTCGAACACCGACTGATACACCGAGACGGCACCGCCGCTTTGACTGAAACTGAGGTCGATCCAGTGGGTCTGCTCCTCGGGTTGCAGGTATTCATCGGCCAGATTGCGCCCGCCACTCCAAACCCACTGACCGTCGACGATCACCAGCTTGCGGTGATCGCGCAGGTTGTGACGACTGCGCAGGGGACTGGCCACCACCGGCATGAAACGGGCCACTTGCCCCCCTTTGTGCAGGAAATCGCGCAAGCGCCAGCGGGTGAGCTCGAAGGAACCCACATCGTCCACCAGCAGACGCACCTTAACGCCCTCGTCGAGTTTCTGTTGCAGCATCTTCATCAACTGCCGTCCGATACTGTCGGGGCGGAATATGAATACTTCGATATCGATGCTTTCGCTGGCCTGCTCGATCCTCTGCCACAGATCTTCCCGCGCAGCCTCGGCATCGCGATGGAACCGCACTTGGTTGCCGGTGCTCGAGGCGGGGATGCCGAGGGACACCAGCAGGTAATGCAATTCGTGATCGTAGCGGCCCGCGGGCTTGGGCATGTCGATGCGAGAAATGCGACGAATGCGGGCCTGCAGCTTGCGCTCGCCGATCAGCATGTACAGCGGTATCCCGACAAAGGGGACAAAGATGATCGTGATCAGCCAGCCCAGGGTGGCGGCGGGCACGCGCCGGCTGCGCAGGATCTGGGCAATCAGCAGCAGCGCCAGCAGAATCATCAGCACCGTGCCGAGGTGGATCAGCAGGGTCCACACCAGGTCCAGATGAATATTGCCGATATCGAGAGTGGGATGTTTCATGACGCTGGCGGGAAGGTGAGCCGAAGGCCGGTTGAGGGTATCATGACGCCTGACTCATCGGGAGATCCGGCATGGACAAAGAAATCCGGCGTCTGCAGCAGCAGATCCAGGCCTTGCGCAGTGAACTGGAGCAGCGCATCCACGAACAGCGCAAGAGCCTGAGCCGGGCCTTGCGGGAAGGGCGCTCGCGCCTTTCCGGCGAGATGCAATCCTTGCGCCGGTATCGCACCGGTCTGGGCAGCTACCTGCGTCATGCGCGGCCGCTGGCGGTGCTCACCGCACCGATCATCTACGGCATGATCCTGCCGCTGGCCCTGCTCGACCTGACGATCAGCCTGTACCAGGCCATCTGTTTTCGCATCTACGGCATTCCGCGGGTGGTGCGCGGAGACTATATCATCATCGATCGCCATCACCTGCCCTACCTCAATGCCATCGAGAAGCTCAATTGCCTTTATTGCGGCTACGGTAACGGGCTGATCGCCTACAGCCGGGAGATCATCGCGCGAACCGAGAAGCACTGGTGCCCGATCCGTCATGCCCGGGACATCCCCGACCCTCACAGCCAGTACGATGATTTCATCGACTACGGCGACGCACGCGAATACCGGGAGCAGTTGCCCCGCGTGCGCAACCGCTTCCATGACTAGTCCTTGTCGCCCTTCCCTTTCTTCTCGACTGCTCCCTTGCCCTCCACGCGCTCGATCACCTCGTCCACCTCCTCGCCGGAGATGACCTCCTTTTCGAGCAGGTATTCCGACAGGGCATCGAGCACGGCGCGGCGGCGGGTGATGATCTCGGTGGCGCGGCGGTGGCCTTCCTCGACCAGCGCCCGCACCTCGGCATCGATGGCCTCGGCGGTCTGTTCGCTGTAGTTGCGCTCCTCGGTCACGCCCTGCCCCTGCAGGAACTGCAGTTCCTGGCGCTTGCCCCAGGTCAGCGGCCCCAGCTTGCGGCTCATACCGAGCTGGGTGACCATGCCGCGGGCGATCTCGGTGGCACGCTCGAGGTCGTTGGAAGCGCCGCTGGAGATGCTGCCCAGCCCCTGCTCCTCGGCCACCCGGCCACCGAGCAGAATCGCGATCTGATCCTTCAGTTCCTCCTCGGTGGAGAGAAACTTCTCTTCCACCGGCAGTTGCAGCGTGTAACCCAACGCCGCGATGCCACGGGGAATGATCGACACCTTGTGCACCGGCTCGGCATGGGGCACGGTCTTGGCCACCAGGGTATGGCCGGATTCGTGCACCGCGACCCGGTGTTTCTCGTCTCTGCCCAGCACCCGGTGCTTCTTCTCCGGACCGGCGATGACGCGGTCGATGGCTTGCTCGAAGTCTTCCATGGTCACCACATCCCGGTTGTGACGCAGGGCCATGATGGCGGCTTCGTTGGCGATGTTGGCCAGATCCGCGCCGACCATGCCCGGTGTGCGCAGGGCGACCACATGCAGGTCCACATCCTCGGCCAGCTTCATCTTGCGGGTATGCAGCTTGAGGATCGCCTCCCGCGCCTCGAGATCCGGCTTGTCGACGATGATCTGGCGGTCGAAACGACCGGCTCGCAGCAGCGCCTTGTCGAGAATCTCGGGCCGGTTGGTGGCCGCCATGACCACCACGCCGGAGGAGCTGTCGAAACCGTCCATCTCGGTCAGCAACTGATTGAGGGTCTGTTCCCGTTCGTCATGACCGCCCATGACCACGGGACCGCCGCGCTGGCGACCGATGGCATCGAGTTCGTCGATGAAGATGATGCAGGGTGCCTGCTGCCGGGCCTGCTCGAACAGGTCGCGTACCCGTGCCGCGCCGACGCCGACGAACATCTCGATGAACTCGGAACCGGAAATGCTGAAGAAGGGCACCCCGGCCTCGCCGGCCACAGCCCGGGCCAGCAGGGTCTTGCCGGTGCCGGGAGGACCGGCCAGCAGCACGCCCTTGGGCATGCGCGCGCCGATGCGCTGGATGCGGCTGGGATCCTTGAGGAAGTCGATGACCTCCTGCAACTCCTGCTTGGCTTCTTCCTGGCCGGCCACATCGTCGAAGGTTTCCTTGACATCGCCCTCGGCATGAATCTTGACCTTGTTGCCCAGGTTGAGGAAGCTGGCGCCGGCGCCGCCGCCCATGCGCTTCATGGCCCAGCCCCAGATCAGGAACAGCAATCCGATGGGCAAAACCCAGTTGAAGAAGAAGTTGCTCAACCAGTCGCTGCCCGGCGGCTTGACCGCCACCTTGACCTTGTGGGCCTCGAGCATCTGGTTGAGCTCGGAGTCCTTCAGCGGAACCGTGATGAAGCGCTTCGGATTGCCGGTTTTCGGATCGTCCTCCTTGAGCGTGCCGATGATGAACTTGTCAGTTACATAGACCTCGCTCACCTGGTCGTTGTTGAGCTGCTCGAGGAACTCGCTCCAGGCCAGGTGCTGAGGATTGTTCTCCGCCATGCCCCGCCACACATACAGCGAGATCAGGATGAACAGGATATACAGGAACAGGTTGAAATCGGGCCGCTGCCACAGGCTACGTGGCTGCTCGGGTGGCTTGTTGATCTCGATTTGCGGCTCTTTCTTCGACAGGCCGAAGTCATTCTTTTGCATGCTTTGCTTCCTCGAGGAAGGTTTCATCGACAGGTCTCCTTGTATGCGAGCGGAACCGGGTTTTTCAAGGCCTGTTTTGCATGACTTGACGCCCGGGATTGGGTAATGTGGAGCATGTTACCGGAGGAACCCGAGAAATGTCAGAACAAAAACCCGCCATCATTGCCGCCATCGACCTCAAGCCCCACCGCATGGAAGAGATCGCCCTGCAATCCGATGCCCTGGCCGACAAGCTGGAGATGGACCTGCGCATCATCCATGTCGTCGACGAGGCCGAATTCGTATTGCCGCTGACCAACGACATGGGCCTGGCGCCGGTGGAACTGGATACCTTGGAAGAGCTGCAGAAAAATGCCGTCGAATCGGCCCGCAAGGAGATCGTCGCACGCCTGCCCGGCGCCGACCCGCAGCTGATCGAGGTGTTCGTGGATATCCCCACCGAGGGCATCAAGCGGCGCGCCGAGGAGCTCGGCGCCGAAATCATCGTCGTCGGTCAGCCGCGTCACCTGTTCGGCTCGGTCAGCAAGCACCTGGCCCGCCACGCCCCTTGCGATATCTACATCGTGCGCCTGGAAGAGGAAGGAAAGGACTGAACCGGCTCAGGCCTGCAGGGATGCAGCGATCCGATCCATCGTGGTCGCCAGCAGGAAGTCCCGTTCGCTGATTCCGCCGACCTCGTGGGTGCTCAGGTACACCACCACCGTGCGATAGGCATTGCACCATTCGGGGTGGTGGTTCTGCTTCTCGATCTGCAGCGCCGCCTGGGTCATGAAACCGAAGGCCTGGATGAAATCGCGGAAATGATATTCCCGGTAAAGTTTGCCCTCGACCCGGCTCCATTCCGGACTCGTAGACAGGAAGGCCTGAATCTCCTCTTCGGATGCGGCTTGGACGGGCATGGGCTTCGATTCTCCGGTGAAAACACTGTTATACCAGCTTGCGCCGCCCCGGCA
Source organism: Gammaproteobacteria bacterium (assembly GCA_015494335.1). GTDB lineage: Bacteria > Pseudomonadota > Gammaproteobacteria > S144-22. Next base: position 7,057 of record WGBK01000280.1, read on the forward strand.
AACCGCAGCCAGACGGGTCAGAGCGCAATTCGGCTGTCCCTTTTCGCACCGTTATCGAATCGTTGCTACTGGTTGGTCACGACCGTCAATCTTGATGCTCTCGCCATGACCACACCGGATATTCCGAAGCATCCTGCGCCTAGCCCTCCGGGTTCGCTACGCTCATTCAGCCTTGCTCCCGGCAAGTCTGTCGAACCCCCTGATCGGGTTCGAACCCCTCGCAATCCCATTCCGTGGATACGAAAAAGCCCGGGCAGTAGCACTACCCGGGCTTGTTGATGGCGGAGGGCGAGGGATGACTCGGCGCGTCCTGCGCCTCGCCCTTCGGGTTCGCTGCGCTCATTCAGCCTCGCTCCCGGCGAGGCTGTCGAACCCCCTGATCGGGCTCGAACCCCTCGCAATCCCATTCCGTGGATACGATAAAGCCCGGGCAGTAGCACTGCCCGGGCTTGTTGATGGCGGAGGGCGAGGGATTCGAACCCCCGGACCCTTTCGGGTCAACGGTTTTCAAGACCGCCGCTTTCGACCACTCAGCCAGCCCTCCGGTGTTTCTCGATTTTTACGCTGTAGCCAAGGCATCGCACGGGACGAAAGCTCAGGCCCGCCGCCTGGCTACATGGAAATCCGCCCTGTTTGCCCAGGGCCGCGTTATTATATGAATTCCCGCGGTCGAGTCATCCTGTTTTTCACCGCCTTTCGGCCTTGAAATCGGTTGAAACCGCCGCCATGTAAGGATGACAAAACCTTACAAAATGAATTCAAATTATTGATTTTTCAGTAATTTCCGCTTGCCGGCATCTTCGGAGGAACCTAGAATGGCTCCTCGTGTCTTATGCAGGCATAACGCAATCAACGGAGAAATACCGATCATGCAAATGAATACTCAAGTGCTGGGGCGTCGTACCTCGGCTGTAGAAATCAACAAGGTGTTGCGCAACACGTTCACGCTGTTGTCGCTGACGCTGATTTTCAGCGCCGTTACCGCCTTCTTTGGTGTAGTGATGGGCATCTCGCCGATGATGGGACTGGTGGCCGACCTGGTCGCCCTCGGCCTGTTGTGGTTTGCCCTGCCCCGCACCGCGAATTCCGCTTCCGGCATTCCGATGATCTTCCTGATCACAGGCCTGCTCGGCTTCGGGCTGGGGCCGGTGGTTGCCTATTACCTGGCGCTTAACCCGGTCATTGTGCTGACTGCCCTGGGCGGAACCGGCGCGATCTTCCTTGGCCTGGCCGGCTATGCCTTGACCACGCGCAGGGATTTCAGCTTCATGGGCGGATTCCTGATGGTCGGCCTGATGGTGGTACTGGGCGCCAGCCTGCTCAACATCTTCCTCGGCATACCGGCCCTGTCCCTGGCCGTCAGCGCGGGCATCATCCTGGTGATGAGCGGCCTGATCCTGTTCGAGGTATCGCAGATCATCCATGGCGGCGAGACCAACTACATCATGGCCACCGCCAGCCTGTACCTGTCGATCCTGAACATCTTCCAGGCCCTGCTGCAGATTCTTGGCGTCTTTTCCGGCGACGACTGATCCGCAGACCAGGAAAACGGATGACCAAAGCCGCTGTTCGCAGCGGCTTTTTCATGCCCGACCCTTCCAACCACTCATGATTCCAAGCTACAGGAGGCTCGAAAAATGGACTGGATGAAGATTCTCTCGGCCATCGGTTTGATCGCCATGATGGTGCTGATCTGGCCCAGCGTGAAGCAGGCCACCAAGAACTCTCCCAAGGGCAGCACAGAGGACTGGATGGCCTTCATCAAGCCGATGCTGCTGGTGGTGGGCTTTGTGATCCTGCTGATCCTGCTGGTCCGCTGAAACCGGCTTCCCGGTATCCTTCCCGCACGAAAAAGCGCGCTCTCCGCGAGGAGAGCGCGCTTTTTCCTTTCCCGACAGACTCTTGCTCAGCTTGCGGTTGATTCCGCCTTGGCAGGGGCTTCGTTATCGGCAGAAGGAATGGCCTGGGCAGCGGCCTCCTGCGGAGTCTCCATAGGCTTCACTGCATTGCCAGAGGGGTTGGTGAAGCTGTCGTTGAGCTTCTGTACGAACAGGGCGGAATTGTCGATCACCTGGCGTACCCGGCGCGCCACGCGGCGGTTCCAGCCATAGGGCGAGGTATGAAAC
>WGBK01000281.1 GCA_015494335.1 Gammaproteobacteria bacterium
GGAATACTGATTCATTCCGGGAGACACAAACAGGGCAATCCTCGGGGCAGTGTCTATAATCGGCCCATACCCCATATTCAATTACCTCCTGGTTTTTCATGAGTATTACCAAGCCCGCGCGATGGGAAATGCTGGTCTCGTCGATGCTCGATGGCTTTTTTGTCGTCGAGGACGGCCGTTTCGCCTTCGCCAACGAATCCTGTGCCCGCCTGTTGGGCGTCGATGATCCCGACCGGCTGATCGGACGCAATGTGTTCGATTTCGTGGCCGAATCCGAGCGCCAGCGGGTGCTTGGCAATTACCGCAACCGACTCGAGGGCAAGCCGGCCCCCAGGCATTACGAAACCCGGGTGTTGTGTGCCGATGGCTCGGGAGAAGTCGAAGTCTGGCTGGAGGTTTCGGAGCTGACGCGGGAGGAGGACGGGAGCCTGGTGCTGGCCTGCACTCTGCGTGATATTCGCGAATTGCAGCAGTTGAAGAACGAGCTGGAAGACGCCCGGCTGCAGCTCAATATCATCCTCGAGAACATGTCCGATGCCATCTATCGCACCAACATGGATGGCGAAGTCACGCTGATTTCGAAAAATGTCGAACAACTGCTGGGCTACAGCCAACAGGAGATGATCGGTACGCGTCTGGCGGAGTACTACTGGACGCCTGAGGAACGCGAGAGGGTGGTCGAGGCCATCACCCGTAACCGCGGCAAGATCACCAATGTCGAAGCCATTCTGCGTCGCAAGGACGGCACGCCGGTTTGGATCTCGACCAATGCCTATGTGCGCGTGGACGAGGCGAGCGGTGAACCGGTCAGCATCGAGGGTATTGCCCGTGATGTCACGCGGCAGAAGGAACTGGAGCTGAAGCTCGAGAAGCTCGCATTGACCGACAGCCTGACGCATCTGCCGAACCGTCGCGCCTTGATGGACGAGCTCAACCGGCAGTTTGTCCGCGCTCGCGAAACGAAAGCTCAGCTCAGCCTGCTGTATATCGACGCCAACCGGTTCAAGGCGGTCAACGATCGTTACGGTCACCTTGTGGGTGACAACCTGCTGCGCCACATGGCGATGCTGCTGAAAAACCATGCCAGCGGCAACCAGATGATCGGGCGTCTGTCGGGGGACGAGTTCCTCTTTATCCTGCCTGCCGTGGACAATGAGCAGGCGCAGAAGCTGGCGCGCCTGATCCAGCAGGATGTGCAGGCCCGACCGATGCCCCTGGAACAGCAGCAGCTGTCCTTCTCGCTGGCCGTCGGCATCAGTTCCCTCAAGGACGAGGATGTGGCGGAATATTCGCTGCTGGCCCGTGCCGATAAGGCCATGTACCTGTCGAAGGGGCGTGCCGAGAGTTTCGCGGTGTTGTAGTCTTCAGCGCCTCGTCACCGAAAACAGGCGTACCAGTTCCAATTGGTTGGCGTTCGAGGCCTGCCGGAAACGGGTTTTCAGCAACTCATGGGCGCGTTGCGGGTTGCCGGAGCGATTCTCGATGACAACCTCGGCGGCACAGACATGGAAATCGGCGTGAGCCTGCAGTGCTTTCTGATATTCCGGCAGCTTCACGTACTTTCTTCCGGGCCCATGCAGCCATTTGCCGAGTGTGCATTGGCGGTCGCTGGAAACCACGGCTGGGTCAAGCGGCTTGCCCGCCTTGCCGGAAAGATCCTCCAGCAAACGGGTTTTCCAGGCCTCATGCGCATCGAGCACTTCCTTGAGATTCATTCCGTCGAGCGTTTCGTCCTGCGGTATCGGCTCGAGTTCTTCTCCGCCGGTTCCGAACAGGCGTTGGACAATCCATTTCTTCAACATCTTGTTTTCCAGGGTGTTTCGTCAGGCAGCATCTTAGGGATTGAGGTGGTGAATGCAAGGGGTTGACGGGTTTGATGTGCCGGGGGATTGTGGAGCAATTCACAGCTCTTACAAAAGAAACCGCCCCGGATGGGGCGGCTTCTTTTCTGGTGCTTGTGGATGATGCCGTGATTACTGCAGCGGCAACGGATTTCCGTCGGCACTGACACTCAGCTCCCATTCCGAGGTGGGTATGTCGTCATCGTCACGACCATGCTTGCTTCCCATGTGCTTCAGATCGTCGTGAACGGTGAAGCCGTTGACCAGGATCGTCCAACTGCCGGATTCCGGATTTTCCAGGCTGACGCGCTCGGGGCTGTTGAAGGTGGCTCCGTCATACATGACTTCGCCGGAAGGCGTGAGCAGGATCAGATCCAGATCGTCGGTCGGGTAGTGGCCCCAGTTTTCCTTCCAGGAAAGCTCGATGTCGAAGGAAGTGGCACCACTGGGGACCTCGACACCATAGGCCGCGTAGGCACCCTGGGCGATCTTGCCCTTGGCGCTTTCCTCGGCTTCCTCGCCCTTGATGGCCTGTACGGTCAGTTCGGCGGAGACCGGGGCGGCATTGGTCCAGTCGCCCATTACAGCGACACGGATCAGGCCGGTTTGCGGCTTGTCGATGACGATCTGCGAGTCGCTGGCAATGAAGTTCTCGTACAGCGTGGCGTCGGTGGAGGTGATCGCATCCTGTACGCGCACATAGAGATCGTTGCCGAAGAAGGCATTCTGCTGATCGTCGGGACCGAGATCCAGTTTGGTCAGGTCGATGATGATCTGATCCGTCTCGTCGCTGGCCTTGATGAAGAAGTGGGCCACCTCGCCCGGGTCCAGGCGGTCAAGCGCGAAGCTTTTCGGGTGCTTGGCCTTGAGGACCTTGTAACCGAGACGTCGCACGTTCTTCGCCACCTTCTTCGACGGACGCTTGTGATGCCCCCAGCCATGGCGGTGCATCATGCCCGGCATCATGTCGTAGCCCATGGACTCGAGCATGGCCAGCGCCGCCGGGTAGTCGACCAGACCGGAGCCTTGATCCATGTCGCCCGCGGTTTCCGCCAGGGGTGTCGGGTTGGCACCTTCGATCAGCGCCTTGCGAATGGCTTTTGCCGAAGCTTCGGGGGCTGCCTGGCGCAGCAAGGCGGCGCCACCGGCCACATCGGGAGCGGAGAAGGAAGTTCCGGAAACCAGGTTCAGGCCGCCGTCCGGACCCTGCACGAAGCTGGCGAAGCCCATGCTGACCACATCCGGGTCGTTGCGGCCATCGGCATTCGGGCCGCGCGAGCTGAAGTAGGCCATCTGCAGGTGATCGGTGGGACGGAACAGATCGCCCGCGCCGAGCCCGTACTGGATGTCACGCAGAATGCGCTCGTGGGCGGCGGTATTGACGGCACCCACGGTCAGCGAGCCCTTGCCGGAGCCGGGGCTGCCGATGGTCATGCCGGCAAAGCCCGAGTTGCCCGCGGAAACCACGACCACGATGCCGGCATCGAGCATGGCCTGGGTCATGCGATCCTCGAGATCGCCACCGGCGAACAGGGTCGGACCGCCCAGGCTCATGTTGACCACGCCGATCGGCAGCGAGTCATAGACATAGGGATCATCCTCGGTGCCGCTGCCGGAAACCGGAACCACCGGCATGCCGGCATCGTAGTTCTTGCGCAGCGTGATGGCGCGGTCCATCGCCGCGATGATGCGCGACTCGGGCGCACCGCCGCCGAGGGAGGAAAACACCTTCATCGCGTACAGCGAGGCGCCGGGTGCAGAACCGAACATGGGCAGGAGATCCAGCCCGCTGTTCGCGTAGTTGGGCACAATACTGTCCGGTGCGTGCGCCTTGACCGACTGTGCCAGGGCGCTGTCCGGGCTGAACAGGAAGGCCGTATGGCCGGCGATGGTGCTGCCGACCCAGGTGCCATGAGGCCCGTTGGCGGTGCTGGTCGCTGATTCCGGGTCGTCTGCGACGAAGTTCTCGCCGCCGATGACCGAACCAGCAATGGCCGGAACCACATCCGGGTTGTTGGCAGTGCCGGAATCGATCACGGCCACGACCACGCCACTGCCGTCGAGGCCGGCGCCAAACAGGGTGGAGGCCCCGGTCAGATTGTGGCTGCGGAAGTAGTCGCTCGGCAGGTCGTTGCGAATCGAATCATAGTCGACCACGCCCGCGATATCCTTGGCGGCAAGAGTCGCCGTTGCTCCCTTTACCGGCTCGGGGACGGACATCTTGCGGTCCTTGTAGATACCGCTGACGCCCGAGAGCTGCTTCAGTGCGGCGGCATTGCCGGCCGGCAGCTCGATGGCGATGGCATTGATGTTGTCGTATTTCTGGGTGATGCGGGCGCCGGAGCTTTCGATCTGTGCGATCAGCTCGGGCGTGACCTGATCCACCTGCAGAATGAAGTTCTTGTCGGTATCGGCCCAGGTGGAGAAAGCGGTGAATGCCAGAGCAGCGAACACCCAGCCACGGCCGCGGCGTAGAGTGAATTTCATGGTGATGTCCCTTTTGGTTGTTGTTGGCGTGACCGAGGATAAAAAGGACGGGGTGGAATGTCTAGGTTTTATTTTGCAACTGACC
>WGBK01000282.1 GCA_015494335.1 Gammaproteobacteria bacterium
CCGGTCGGAGGAGAAGGGCTTCTCGATGAAGTCATAGGCCCCCTGCTGCATGGCTTCGACCGCCATGGAAATGTCGCCATGCCCGGTGATCAGGATCACCGGCAGATCGGCGTCGATCCCCCGCACGGCACGCAGAAAGTCGAGTCCGTCCATGCCCGGCAGGCGGATATCGCAGATCAGAACGCCTGGCCAGTCGGGCTGGATCTGCTGCAGGGCCTGCTCCGCCGTTTCGTGGAGCCCGACACGGAAGCCGGCCAGTTGCAGGCTTTGCTCATTGGCCAGGCGCAGGTCGAGTTCGTCGTCGATGAACAGGATGTCGGGGTGCGGATTGTCAGTCATGATCGCTTGCTGCCGGCAGGGAAATGGTGAAGCGCGCGCCGCCTTCGGGGCGATTGGCGGCCGAAAGATGGCCGTTCATGCTGTCCATGATGCGCGCGGAGATGGACAGGCCGAGCCCCAGCCCGGCCTTCTTGGTCGTATAAAAGGGGTCAAAGATATGCTCCTGGGCACGGGCATCGAGGCCGGGGCCGTTGTCGTCGACATGTATCAGCACCCATTCCTGTTGGGTTTCGCAATGGATGTCGATCTCGCCATCGCCGTCCACGGCCTGTACCGCGTTGTTGATCAGGTTGATCAGTACCTGTTCGAGCGGAATGATCTCGGCCAGGGCCAGTGGCCCCGGGCGTTCACAGTGGTTGCGAATGCGGATGGCAGACTGACGATACTGGGGCATTACCAGGTCGATGGCAGTCTGGATTACCGGTTCCACGCGCACGGCTTCGATTCGGTCGCTGGATTTTCTCGCAAACTGCTTCAGTTGTGAACTGATCTTTCCCATGCGCTCGGTCAGTTCGCCGATGCGTTCCAGATTTTGTCGCACCGGTTCGGTTTGTCCGCGCTGCAGGAATTGCCGGGCATTGTCGGCATAGCTGCGGATCGCAGCCAGCGGGTTGTTGAGTTCGTGACTTATGCTGGCGGACATCTGGCCGAGCACGGCCAGCTTGGCGGTCTGGATCAGTTCTCCCTGGGTGTCGCGCAAGCGCTGTTCGGTACGCTTGCGTTCCTCGATCTCGTGACGCAGGTCGGTGGTTTGCAGGGCTACCTGGTGTTCCAGTTCGCGCTGAGCCCGCTCTGCGTAGCGTTGCCGCTCCAGACGCCGACGATGGCGCTGACGCAACAGCAGTAACAACAGCAGGGCGATCAGCGCCGAGAGAAGGGCCAGGCCGGTAGCGACGAGGCTGTTGCGCCGCACCGGATCCAGTGGCGACAAGATGGCGACCCGCCAGCCGGCTTTCGGCATCTCCTGCTGCTGGTAGAGATATTCACTAGCAGGTGGTCGTGGTCCCATGCGCAGCAGGGTCGGCTCGTCGCCCTGATGTGGCAGCCAGTCCAGGGGCAGAGGTTCAATCTGCCGTCCTGGATAGCGGCGGGTGTTGGCGATACGGGATAGAACCGCCTCCGGCAGCGGCTGCAAACTTCGGAACAGCCATTGCGGTCGGGTGGAAATGAATACCACGCCATCAGGGTCGGTGACGATGAACTGGGCTTCGTGCCCGGAGTAACGTTGCTCGATACCGGCCAGATCCATTTTCACCACCACAGCGCCAATCGGCTCGGCCGCATGGATGATCGGCCAGGCGAAATAATAGCCGCGTTGACCCGAAGTCGACCCCAGGGCGAAGTAACGCCCCAGCTTGCCCTGCATGGCCTGCTGGAAATAGGGACGAAAGCTGAAATTGCGGCCAACGAAGGGGCGCTCTCCATTCCAGTTGCTGGCAGCCAGGGTCAGGCCGCTGGCGTCCATCAGGTAGGTGTCGGAAGCACCGGTGATCGCGTTGATATCCTCGAGAAAACGGTTGGCCAGATCGATGCGGGAGCTGTTGTCCGGGTCGAGAAGGGTCTCCACCAGCAACTGGTTGCGGGCAATCAGGCGCGGCAGGAATTGGTAGCGGGCGAGCTGGGATTCGAGGTGACCGGTGAACTGCCGCAACTGCTGGAGGCTTTCGTCCTGCAATTGTTGCAGCCCGCTGCGCCAGCTGGCCTGCCAGGTGAGGATGGCGAGACCCAGCAGCAGGAGCAACAGCCCGGATGAGACAAGGAGGCGGCGTTGCAGCGACGGATTCATGGTCTGTGGGGATCGGCTGGAAAGCCTGGATCGTACCATGACTCATCGCTCTGACAGCGATGAAGGTCCGCGATGCTTCAGAGCTTCTGCTTCTCGCGCAGTTCCTCGAAGATGGCACGGATGTCGCTCTCCCAGCGTTCGAACTGGATACGCAAGTCCGGGTCGGGAAACAGTGGCTCCAGGGTGGTCGGGTTCATGGCTACCAGCAGTACCGTATCCTTCTCCTTCATCACAGCGATCTTCAGCGGTATATAGGGGATGAGCTCCGGGTGCTCGCGGGTCAGTTTTCGCATTTCCTTGAATTTGCCGAAGAAGACTGACTTGTAGAGATCCGTCTTGTAGCCGAAGCCGGTAAGGCCTCCATCGCATTTCTGGATATGGGCGATGCGATAGCCATAATCGTTGAGGGTCTCCTTCAACTGGATCATGGTTTCCTCGAAACTGTCGTGCACGCGCACCATCAGCATGTTCTCCGCCTTGGCCGGCAGGGCAAACAGCAGGGCGAAGGTCAGAAACAGGTATTTGAGCCGGTTCACAGCGTGGCCTCCTCGATCAATTCCATCAGGCTGTCGTGCATTTGCTGGGCCAGCTCGCTGAGCTGCTCGTTGTTGAACAGTTGTGTGGCTACTTTCATGTTCATCAGATAGAGCTTGACCGAGCCATCCTTTTCTTCCACCACGGTTACGCGGCAGGGCAGGATCACGCCCATACGCGGCTCGATGTTGATCATCTTGTAGAGCAGGTTGAAGTTGCAGAAGCGCAGGGACAGCTGCTTCTTGTTGATCTGGTCATCGGGCGCCAGCCCCATCTCCATGTAGCGATCCGGGAAGTAGCGGAAGTTCAGCCCTTTCAGGGTTTCCTTGAGATTGGTGACGGTGGTGACGAAATCGTAGGGCGAGTCGAATACCAGGGTCGGCGGCTCCTGTTCCGGTTTCGGCTTCTCGTTGTGCTTCTGCTCGAATTGGCGAATATAACTGACCAGGTCGTTGAGTTCGCTGTCGCTGATGCCGAAATCCTTCTGCGACGGCATGATGGTGCCAGGGCGGCCGTTCCGGATCGTGTAGCGGATCCAGCTGTCCTTTGCGGAGCGCAGAAAGCCGATGTTGTTGAGCGCAGGCGGAACCACCTTGAACTTGCGCTCGCGCGACAGGGTGACACCGGTGCCGAGTCCGTTACTCTTGCCGTCTTCGCCGTGGCAGGCCGCGCATTTTTCCTTGAACAGGCGCTCACCGTTTGCGGGGTCGCCTTTCACCGGCGTATCCGGCCAGTTCTGGGGAGGCGTCTTGCGCCAGCTCATGATGTAGTCGACGATGGCGTCTACCTGTGCATCGCTGAGCTTGACGAAGGGCGGCATCACTCGGCCGGGTCGGCCGTTGCGGATGGTCTTGAAAATATAGTCGCGGGAAAAATGTTCGAGCTTCTCGCCACTCAGGGGCAGACCGATGCCGCCCATGCCCTTGTCGTTATGGCAAACCGAGCAGTGACGGGTATAGAGCTGTTCGCCATCGGGCGCGGACCAGGCGGGAGCCGCCAGCAACAGCAGAAGAATCAGGGCGGTGATACGGGTCATGGTTTGCGGTCCGGAATAAATATTAGCAGATACTAATACTAGATGGCCGGAATGCAAGTGCGAATTTCAATGATCTTGACGTATATCACCCGGGAGCGCCGTCAACGCGCGGACGGACCAGCAGGGGCGCGTTGACCCAGATAAACAGTCCGAAGCCGCCGATCCAGAGGAGCTGGGCGACTGCGATCCACAGCTTGTAATGCTCCGGCCACAGGGCTGTCGGCAGCAGGCGGACCATCGCCCCGATCAGGATCATCCACTGGGCCACTCCGATCAGCGGGGAAGGTGTAAGTATGTCCCGCCCGGTATGACCCAGGGTCACCCGCGACATCATCGACAGGGTGATCAGGCCGATGCCGCCAAAGGAAAAGGCATGGAAGCCGATGGAACGGGTGAACAGCGCCGTATGGGGCAGCAGGGCAAACACCAGGAAGCCAAAGGTAATGAAGGCCATGGCCAGGTACAGGCCCCACAGCAACGGCTTGCCCCAGATGCCGGGGGTGTGCCAGTTGTAGAGACGGATCAGCCCCAGTACCAGCAGAGCCGTGGCCAGCCAGCCGCTCACTGCCGGTTCGAGCAGGAACACCTCGACGATGGAGAACAGCAGGAACAGCACCAGGATGCCGATATCCAGCCAGCGGGGATTGGCCAGCTGCACCGGGTAGCCGACCCCCCGCTCGATGAAGAAGGGGATCACCCGGCGACCCATTGCCAGCACCAGCGCGATCAGCAGCAACAGGCCGCCGTAGAGGCTCCAGTCCACGCCCTGGCTGAGGTAACCGAGCAGGCCGAGATAGAAAAAGGCGTTGAACAGGCCGATCAGAACCACCTTGGCCAGGATGCCGATTTGCTTCCACTGGCGAACCTTGAGCACCGGCTCGGCCGTGGCCAGGATCAGCAGCGCGTTGAACAGCAGATCGAAGAACGCGGCCAGCGCGATCATACCGTCGCCGAACAGCAGCGTGATGCGCGCCGCCAGCCACAACAGCAGCAGCGTTTTCAGGCGTCCGCCCTGCCAGGTCTGCACACCGGTCCAGTTGCGGATGGCGGTCAACAGGAAACCGCTGACCACCGCCAGCGTGTAGCCGTAGATCATCTCGTGGGCATGCCACTGGAAGGGCGCGAGGCGGGAGAAGGACAACTCGAGATCGAACTCGTAGATGCCCATCCACAGCAGGATCGACAGGCAGGCGAACAGACCCGCGGCGAGGAAAAAGGGGCGAAAGCCGAGGACGAACAGCGAAAAGGGCGCGTTGTCGCGCGGAGGATCCTGGATGTTCAGCAATGCCATGTCTTGACCCGTAACTGGAGGAAAGGGATAGTCTGCAGCTGCCCGGCGATGGTAGTTCCGCCATCCATCGCCTGCAATGACAATCATCAAAGCTGCCGGAGGGGAAGAAGCCCTTGTTGACCGCCTTGTCCGCGAATACCGCCGTATCCCTGCGCCAGGCCGTGCAGGAGCAGAATCTGCCGCCCGATTTTCTCGAAGGCGTGCTGTCATGCTATCTGCCGCTGGCGGAAACCATCGCACAGAAACGGCAGGGAAAAGAGGGCCCGCTATGGGTCAGCATCAACGGTCCCCAGGGCAGCGGCAAGTCCACCCTGGCCGACTTTCTGGCACGACTGCTGCGAGAGGAGTTTGCGCTCGCCCCGGTGGTGCTCTCCCTCGATGATTTCTACCACCTGAAACCACAACGGCTGGAACGGGCCGGGCGCATACACCCCCTGTTCGCGACTCGCGGCGTGCCCGGCACCCATGATGTCAACCTGGCGAAACAGGTGTTTTCCGCCCTGGAGCAGGCCGGGCCGGAAGCCCCGGTGGAACTGCCCCGCTTCAACAAGGCCGCCGACGAGCGTCACCCGCCCGAAGCCTGGCCCCGGGTGTCGGTCCGGCCCGATGTCGTATTGTTCGAAGGCTGGTGCAATCACTGCCCGCCACAATCGGAGGAGGAACTGGCCGATCCGGTCAACGAACTGGAACAACGGGAAGATCCGCAAGGAATCTGGCGGCGCAGCGTCAATGATTTCCTGTCCGCCTACCGGCACAGCCTGTTCCGCCCGCCCGACCTGTTGTTCTATCTGCGCATACCTTCCTTCGACAAGGTATTGCAGTGGCGCGGTCTGCAGGAACGGAAACTGAAGCAGCGACTGGGGCCGGATGCCGGCATGGACGAGGCGCAGCTGCGCCGCTTCATCCAACACTACGAGCGCCTGACGCGC
>WGBK01000283.1 GCA_015494335.1 Gammaproteobacteria bacterium
AGCTGGCGCCGCGTCGCTACCAGCTTTCCCTGTCGTTGCCGGGCGAGGAAGAGGATATCTATTATGTGCTTGAAGGTGACCAGTGGCAGCTGGATGCGCGCGTGATGAAGTGGAAGCCCTGGGCCAACCTGCTGGGTCTGGACGCCTTCTATCGCCTGGACCGGCTGAGCAGCCGCCATGCCGATATCGAGCGCGCCCGCCGCATTCCGCCGAGTGTTCACGACCTGTCGCCGCCGCTGCGCGGGCTCGATGTATGGCGGCTGCAGCGGCTGTTGCGCGAACAGCTGCGCTTCGTCGACACGCTGTTCGGCCAGAGCGTGTTCATGCCCATGGCTGACGGCGCCCACTACCGGGTGATGCTGGGCCAGAGCGGCCTGCTGGTGCGCGCACAGAACGAAGCCGCCCGGAAGGCGGCTTCGGAAATGATGCGCTAGCCGGTCTTGCCGGAGCTCAACTGCCGTTTTCGTTGTCCTTGTCGTGTTCGATCAGGGCGTAGGCCGAGTGGTTGTGGATGGATTCGAAGTTCTCGGACTCCAGCACATAGGCGCGGATGCGGTCGTCCTGATTGAGCCGCACCGCGACATCGCGCACCATGTCCTCGACGAACTTGGGGTTGTCGTAGGCGCGCTCGGTGACGAATTTCTCGTCCGGACGCTTGAGCAGGCCGTACAGCTCGCAGGAGGCTTCCTGTTCCACCAGCTCGATGATTTCCTCGATCCACACGAAACCGCGGGTTTTCACATTGACTGTGACATGGGATCGCTGGTTGTGGGCGCCATAGTCGGAGATCGACTTGGAGCAGGGGCAGAGGCTGGTGACCGGCACCACGACCTTGATTCGGGTCTCGGTCTTGCCGTTCTTGATTTCGCCGATCAGCGTGACATCGTAGTCGAGCAGGGATTCCACGCCGCTGACCGGCGCCTTCTTGTTGATGAAGTAGGGAAAGCTCATCTCGATGTAACCGGCCTCGGCCTCGAGCAGTTCCACCATCTCCCGCAGCATGTCCTTGAAGGATTCGACCGAGATTTCCTTCTCGTGGTCGTTGAGGATCTTGACGAAACGCGACATGTGCGTGCCCTTGAAGTGGTGGGGCAGGAACACGAACATGTTGAAGTTGGCGACGGTATGCTGAATGCCGTCTGAGCGGTCGCGCATCACCACCGGGTGGCGGATATCCTTGATGCCGACCTTGTTGATGGCGATGTTGCGTACATCGGTGCTGCCCTGGACATCGGGGATGTCGTTGGTGCAATCGGTGCTGCAGGTTGTGCTCATGTCAGATCCTCAAACCGGGAATGGCCCGCAGCGAACCGGCCCCGAGGGGCGGCTCGCGGAAAAGGCGGCCATTATACGGGCGGGATTGCCGTTTGTCCCGACCGAGTCCGCCCGGACCTGGGCCGAATATCGTCAGCTGCAGCCCTTGGGGCGCGGCAGGCCGGCGATCTTGTTGGCGCACTTGATCAGGCCGGTGGGGAACAGCGAGTAGATGTATTTCTGATCGCTGCGGTCCTTGCCGTATTTCTTCTTCATCAGCTTGGAGAAGGCGCGCGGCTCGCAAACGGTACCGTTTTGCTGAAAATACTCGCGGGCCAGGTTGATGATGTCCCAGTGTTCCTGGGTCAGTTCGGGAATTTTTTCGTTTTTTGCGATGACTTCCGCCAGTTCCGGACTCCACTCGTCCAGGTTCTCGAGCCAGCCGGCTTCGCTCAATTGAATGGTCTTGCCATTGACTTCCGCTTCCATAATAACCTCTGTTGTTAATACCTTAGTGATTTAGTCGGTTATTCTAGCGAAAAACGGCGAATAAATGCCTTAGATTCCACAAGGGTAAGCTCCGGGAGGAGCTGACGCGGGGCGGCACAGGCCGCCCCGGAGGGGTTATTCGGGGGTGACGTTTTCGGCCTGCAGGCCCTTGGCGCCCTCGGTGACATTCATGGTGACCTTCTGGCCTTCACGCAGGGTCTTGTGGCCATCGCCATTGATGGCACTGTAATGGACGAAGACATCCTGTCCGCTGTCCTGGGAGATGAAGCCGAAGCCCTTGGTGTCGTTGAACCACTTGACGGTGCCCGCTACTAGATCTGACATAACTGTACTCTTTCTCTTCCGCTGGTTGTGAAACGCTGCCGATGAACGGCAGACCGATTTCATTGTAAGCGCAGGCCGGGAAAATAGGCAACGAAAATTTGTCAATCCGTTCGAGCGATGAAAAAAATCATGTAAACAGGAAAAACAATCTATAAAACAATAAGTTGCTATTATCGTGTGGGATCTCAATAGGTAGATGTCAGGCTGCAGTTGGTGCGATAAACCATAAAAAAAGTTTATCGGCTGATCTTCTCGATCTGGCGGGACAGACTGTCGAAATCCAGTCCATACCAGGCCAGCACCTGTTCTCGACTGCCCTGGGGCGGGAAAGAATTCTTGTGGCCATGGATGTGGCAACGCACCGCAAGCCCCTGCTCGGCCAGCCACTCGTTGACGGCGCTGCCGGCGCCTCCACGCTCGGCGCCATCCTCGATGCAGAAGAAGTGTTCGTGGTTTCTGGCCAGTTCCTGCAGGCGCTCGCGGTCCAGCGGCTTGACGAAACGCATGTCCACCAGGGTTGCATCGTGCTGCTCGGCCAGCCTTCGCGCGGTTTCGAGCAGGGGGCCGAAGTTGAGGATGGCCACGTTGCGGCCCTCGCGCAACAGCCGCGAGCGGCCCAGCGGTAGGGTTTCTTCGGTCTCGATGCGCTCCGGTATCGCGCTGTTGTCGCGCGGGTAGCGCACCAGGGCCGGACCCGGGTGGGCGTAACCGGTGTTCAGCAGCAGTTGCAGTTCACGGTTGTCGGAGGGAGTCATGATGACCATGTTCGGAATGCAGCGGCTGTAGGCGATATCGAAATTGCCGGTATGGGTCGCGCCGTCGGCGCCGACCACGCCGCCGCGATCCACGGCGAACAGCACGTCCAGATTCTGGATCGCCACATCGTGGATGAGTTGGTCATAGCCACGTTGCAAAAAGGTGGAGTAGATGGCGACGACGGGTTTGAGTCCGTCGATGGCCATGCCCGCGGCCAGCGTCACCGCGTGCTGCTCGGCAATGGCGACATCGTGAAAGCGTTCGGGGAAGGCGTCGGAGAAGGCCACCAGTCCGGAGCCTTCGCGCATTGCTGGGGTGATCGCCTGCAGCAGCGGCTCCTGCCCGGCCTTGGCGACGATCCAGTCGGAGAAGGCCTGGGTGTAGCTTTGCTGGTCTGCCTGCCCGCCACGGGCGCTGGTCTGCCCCGAGTCGATGTGGAAGGGGCCGGTGCCGTGGAACTTGCAGGCATCGTTTTCGGCAGGTTCGTAGCCCTTGCCCTTCTGTGTGATGATGTGCAACAGACGCGGACCGGACTGCTTTTTCAGGTTGGAAAGGATTTTCAGCAGGGCCGGCAGGTCATGGCCGTCGATCGGGCCGTAGTAGGAGAAGCCCAGTTCCTCGAACAGGGTTCCGGGCACGATCATGCCCTTGATGTGTTCCTCGGCGCGGCGCGCCAGTTCCCAGGCGCTGGGAATGGAACCCAGCACCTTCTTGCTGCCGGCGCGCATCTGCTGGTAGAGGCTGCCGGACCAGATACGGGACAGGTACTTGGACAGGGCTCCGACATTGGGTGAGATCGACATCTCGTTGTCGTTGAGAATCACCAACAAGTCCACATCCTCGAGGCTGCCGGCGTGGTTCATGGCCTCGAAGGCCATGCCGGCGGACATGCCGCCGTCGCCGATGATGGCTACCGCATGGCGGTCGATGCCCTGGGCGCGAGCGGCCAGCGCCATCCCCAGGGCCGCGCTGATGGAAGTGCTGGAGTGTCCGACCCCGAAACAGTCGTATTCGGATTCGGAGGGCTTGGGAAAGCCCGACAGGCCCTGCCACTGGCGCAGGGTCGGCATGGCGTCGCGTCGCCCGGTGAGCATCTTGTGCGGGTAGCACTGGTGGCCGACATCCCACACCAGGCGGTCGTTGGGGGTATCGAACAGGTAGTGCAGGGCGATGGTCAGTTCCACCGCGCCCAGGCCCGAGGCCAGGTGTCCGCCGGTACGCGATACGGTCTCGATCACCGCCTGGCGCAGTTCCTCGGCCAGTTGCGGGAGTTCCTCGGGAGAGAGCAGCCGCAGGTCGTCGGGATCGCGGATGCTGTCGAGCAGGGGAGTGAGGGAATCGGTCATGTCAGTGGCTGCGGTGCACGAACCAGTGCGAGATGTCGCGCAGGGTGTCCGCATCGGGGCCGAAATCCTGCAGTGCCTCGAGGGCCTGCTGGTGCAGCAGCCGGGCCTTTTCGCGCGATTCCTCGAGGCCGATGATGGATGGGAAGGTGGGTTTGTCGAGCCCGGCGTCGGAGCCTTGGGGCTTGCCGAGGGTGTCGGTGTCACCGATCACGTCGAGAATGTCGTCCTGCACCTGGAACGACAGCCCGATCTTCTTGGCATAGCGGTCCAGCGCCTGCAGGCGTAGCTCGTCGATATCGTCGGCGGACAGGGCAGCCATCTGGATGCAGGTACGGATCAGCGCGCCGGTCTTGTGGATGTGCATGGTTTCCAGCTCGGCCAGGGTTAGCTCGCGGCCGACAGACTCAAGATCGATGGCCTGGCCGCCGGCCATGCCGCGCGAGCCGGAATGCAGGGCCAGCTTGCCGATCATGCCGAGGCGCCGTGCCGGGTCGTCGATCATCGCCGGGTCGTGGGCGAGGATGTGAAAGGCCAGGGCCTGCAGTGCATCGCCGGCGAGAATCGCCGTGGCCTCGTCGAACTGGCGGTGGCAGGTGGGGCGGCCGCGACGCAGGTCGTCGTCGTCCATCGCCGGCAGGTCATCGTGGATCAGGGAGTAGGCGTGGATGATCTCCACTGCGGCGGCGATGCCGTCCACCCGTGAGTGGGGAATGCCGAGGGCATCGGCGGTGGCGTAGACCAGGGCCGGGCGCACGCGCTTGCCGTCGCCGAGCACCGAGTAGCGCATCGCCTGGTGCAGTCGTTGCGGATTCAGCTCGGCGGCGGGCAACCAGCCTTCGAGGGCGTTGTTGACACGCTCCCGGTAGCTTTCAAGCCTTGCCTGGAAGGCGTCGTCATTCATCCGCGTCGTCGAAACTCAGGGTCTGTTGCAGGCCGTTCTGCTCGATCAACTGTTCCACCCGCAACTCGGCGGCATCGAGGGCGCCCTGGCAGGCCTGGGCCAGCTTGACGCCCTGCTCGAACTGCTGCAGGGATTCCTCGAGGCCGAGTTCGCCCTGTTCCAGGCGTTGCACGATCTGTTCGAGTCGCGCCAGGGACTGCTCGAAATCGCGAATGCGCTCGTCGTTGTCGGCGGGCTGTTCAGGGGCGGTGGATTCGGACATGACGGAAATGCGGCTGGAAAAGAGACATTATAAGGCATTCAGGGCATCAGCCAAGCGATGGACGGTGATCAGTTTCATTCCCTTGAAACCGCGGGCCGGCTTGTTGGCGCTGGGGATGATGGCGGTTTCGAAGCCGTGCTTGGCCGCTTCCTTGAGCCGCTCCTCGCCGTTCGGTACCGGCCGGATCTCGCCCGACAGACCGACCTCGCCGAACACCAGCAGGCGGTTGCCGATGGGGCGGTCCCGGTAGCTCGACAACAAGGCCAGGATCACCGCCAGGTCAGCGCCGGTCTCGGAGATGCGCACGCCGCCGACGGCATTGATGAATACGTCCTGGTCGTACAGCGGCACGCCGCCGTGGCGCTGCAATACCGCCAGCAGCATTGCCAGGCGGTTGGCCTCGAGGCCGACGCTGATGCGTCTCGGGTTGCCGAGATGGCTTTCGGTGACCAGCGCCTGCACCTCGACCAGGAAGGGACGCGTGCCCTCGCGTGACACCATGATCACGCTGCCGGCCACCGGTTCCTCGTGCTGGGCGAGAAAGATCGCCGACGGGTTGCTGACGGTCTTCAAGCCCTGGTCGGTCATTGCGAAAACGCCGATCTCGTTGACCGCGCCGAAGCGATTCTTGACCGCGCGGATGACACGGAATCGGGTCGAACTGTCCCCCTCGAAATAGAGCACGGTATCCACCATGTGCTCGAGAACGCGCGGGCCTGCGAGCTGGCCTTCCTTGGTGACATGGCCGACCAGGAACAGCGCGATGTTGTGCTGCTTGGCCAGGCGCACCAGCATCGCCGTGCTCTCGCGGATCTGGCTGACCGAACCGGGCGCGGATTGCAGGCTGTCGGTATAGATGGTCTGGATCGAATCGATAACCATTACCGTCGGGCGCAGTTGCGTGGCGTGGGCGACGATCTCCTCGACGCAGGTAGAGCTGAGCAGCTGCAGCTTCTCGCGCGGCAGCTCCAGCCGGCGCGCGCGCAGGCTGACCTGCTGCAGCGATTCCTCGCCGGTGACATAGAGGGCGCTGGCCTGTTCGCTGATGCGGGTCAGGCATTGCAGCAGGATGGTGGACTTGCCGATGCCGGGGTCGCCGCCGAGCAATGCCACCGAGCCGTGCACCATGCCGCCGCCGAGTACACGGTCCAGCTCGCCCAGGTGGGTGCTGAAGCGCGCCGCCTCGACATCGGGCACGCTGTCGAGGGTTACCAGTTCGGTGCTGGTCTTGTGGCTGACCCAGTTGCCACGATTGGGTCCGGCGCCGCCGGTGACGGGGCGAATTTCCTCGATGCAGTTCCAGCCCTTGCATTCGGGGCACTGGCCGGCCCACTTGCTGAGGATCACAGCGCATTCGTTGCACTGGTATTTCGGGGAGGATTTTGCCATCTCAGCTCGCGGACTCCGGTTCGTCGAGCTTGAGGCGCACGGTCTTGACCATGTTGTTCTTCACCTGCATCACTTCCAGCGGATAGCCGGCGATCTTGAGGCTGGTGCCGGCCTCCGGGATCATCTCCAGATGTTCGGTGATCAGCCCGTTGAGGGTACGCGGGCCGTCCTCGGGCAGGGAGGTGCCCAACTGGCGGTTGATGTCGCGGACATGGGTAGCGCCGTCGAGCAGGTAACTGCCGTCGATGTCGCGGAAGAAGCTGCTGCCGCGGGCGTTCGGATCACTGGTGAATTCGCCGACAATTTCCTCGAGGATATCCTCCAGCGTAACCAGCCCCTGGATATCACCGTACTCGTCTACCACGAAGCCCATGCGCCGACGGTTTTTCTGGAAATTGAGCAGCTGGGTGGTCAGCGGTGTGCCCTCGGGGATGTAGTAGGGCTCGCGCAGGATGGATTTTAGGCTGTCGCGATTGAAATTGTCCGACAGCAGCAGAGGCAGGATCTTGCGCATCAGCGCCACGCCGACCAGGTTGTCGATGCTTTCCTCGTACACCGGAATGCGGGTGAAGGGCAGGCGCGGGATCAGTTCCAGGCTGTCGTCCCAGTCGGCGGCGAGATCGATACCGGCGATGTCGTTGCGTGGCACCATGATGTCATCGACCTTGATCTTTTCCAGATCGAGAATACCGAGCAGCATGTCGCGGTGCGAGGCCGGGATCAGGCCGGCGGTTTCGCTGACCGCAATGCGCAGTTCCTCGGAGGTCAGGGCGTCGCCGCTGTGGGCCTTGTCCTGCAGGCCGAGCAGTCGCATGCTGCCGCGCACCAGGGCATTGATGGCGAGAATCAGCGGGTACAGCAGCTTCAGCAGGGGCTGGTACACATAGGAAGCGGCGAAGGCGATGGGTTCCGGGCGCCGCGCGGCGATGGTTTTCGGCATCACCTCGGCGAACAGCAGCAGCATCACCGTCAGCACACCGGTGGCAATGGCGATTCCGGTGTCGCCATAGAGGCGATAACCGATGTAGGTGGCCAGTTGGGTGATGAGGATGTTGATGAAATTGTTGCCGAGCAGGATCAGGCTGATCAGCTGTTCCGGCTTCTGCAGCAGATCCCAGGCACGGCGTGCGCCGCCGTGATGACCCTCGGCCCGGTGCTTGAGGCGATAGCGGTTGAGGCTCATCAACCCGGTTTCGGAACCGGAGAAGAAGCCGGACAACAGGATCAGCACGAACAGCGCGCCAAACAGGATGCTCAGGGGGATGTCGTTCACGATGGTGGTTCAGCGGGCGCGCACGGACTCAGAGCAGGAACTCGAGCACCAGTTTGCTGCCGAAATAGGCGAGCATGACGAAGAAGAAGGCGGTCAGGGTCAGGCGAATGGCCTTGCGTCCGCGCCAGCCGAAACGGAAGCGGCCGAACAGCAGGATCGCGAGGATCACCCAGCCGATCAGGGACAACAAGGTCTTGTGGATCAGGTGCTGGGCAAACAGGTCGTCGAAGGTGATGAAACCGGTAATCAGCGAGGCGCTGAGAAACAGGAAGCCGAAGCCGAGCATCTGGAACAGCAGGGTTTCCATGTCGTGCAACGGCGGCAGCTTGCGTACAAGGCCGCCCGGATGATGACTGCGGATGGCGTGATCCTGCCAGGCCAGCAACAGGGACTGCAGGGCGCTGAGCATGATCAGGCTGTAGGCGATGATCGACAGCATGATGTGCCCGGCGATGGCTGGCGTCGGTGTCAGCAGGATCGCGTGACTGGTGGGGATCAGCGCAGAGGCAACGGCGGCGATTCCGGTGAGCGGAAACATCAGCACGCCCAGGCTGTGCAGGGGGCGCTGCAGGCTGGCGATGAGAATCTGAATGCTGACCAGCCAACCGACCAGTGCAAAGGCATTGAAGAAACCGAGATTGAGCCGGCCGTCCGGCAGGTAGATGGCCTGGCGCAATTGCAGCGCCTCGATCAGGATGGCGAACAGGGCCGGACTCAACGCCATCCAGCGGCGTGAGGATTGCCAGTTGGACAGATTGCGCAGAATCAGATAAGCGGACAGGCAATAGCCGGCAAGACTGAGAAGGCTGAGAAGGGTCACAGGCGCGGAGCAATCACGATACTTGGCATGGAATGATCCGCCATTCTAGCACCAAACCCGCTTGGCGGAGAAGGCAATGCGCATGCCCGTCTGCGGCCCGGTGCCCGGCAGACTCGTGATAGTGATCACAAAACCGCATCGGAGCCCGACCCCTGCGTGACCGGCTCCGAAGAACCGGCGGTCGGCTGTGGTAGAGTCGAAGAAAGCATGGTGCAATCGCGGACAGGCTTGCTATAAATGAGGTCAGTCGGTTCGCGTGCGCATCGCGGGCAGGCATTCGAATTCGCAACAGGGGTTTTCATGCACATCAAGATACTGGGTTGGTCGGGCGGAATCGGTGGCGAGTTGCGCACCACCTGTTTCCTCATCGACGACGATCTGCTGATCGACGCCGGCACAGGCCTGGGTGACCTGCCGACGCCGCGCATGACCGGCATTCGTCACATCTTCCTGACCCACTCCCACATGGACCACATCGCCGGCCTGCCCCTGCTCGCCGACAGCATGTTCGGCGTGCACGAGGAGCCGATCGTCATCCATGCGCAGGAAAAGACCATCAAGGCGCTCAAGGCGCATATCTTCAACTGGGTGATCTGGCCCGACTTTTCCGAACTGCCGAACAAGGACAGGCCCTGTATCCGTTTCGAACCGATGAAACCCGGCGAGACGCTGCGCATCGGCGAGCGCGAGATCGAGATGATCCCGGTCAACCACACGGTGCCCGGCGTGGGTTACTGCCTGCGCAGCGGGAACAAGGTGGCCGCCTTCAGCGGCGACACCACCACCAACGACAGCCTGTGGCAGCGCCTCAACGAGTACGACCGCCTCGATCTGCTGTTCGTCGAATCCGCCTTTGCCGAGGACGATCTTGAGCTGAGCCGCATCTCCAAGCACTATTGCCCCAGCCTGCTGGCGAAGGATCTGGCCAAGCTGCGCCACCGGCCGGAGATCTGGTTGACCCACTTCAAGCCGGGCGAGGAAGACCTGATCTACCGGGAGTGCCAACTCGCAATGCCGGGATTTTCCCTCAACCGGCTGTCGGGCGGCGAGCTGTTCACGCTATAATCCGCGCTCCATCACCACCGAGCGATCGCCGAATCCATGTTTGACAACCTGACAGAACGCCTGTCGCGCACGGTCAAGAACCTGCGCGGCCAGGGACGCCTCACCGAAGACAATATCAAGGACACGCTGCGCGAGGTGCGCATGGCGTTGCTGGAGGCCGATGTCGCCCTGCCGGTGGTACGCGACTTCATCGATCGCGTGCGCGAAAAGGCGGTGGGGCAGGAAGTCCTGACCAGCCTGTCGCCAGGGCAGGCCCTGGTCAAGGTCGTCAACGACGAACTGGTCGCCACCATGGGCGAAAGCCACGCCGGGCTCGACCTCGCGGCCACGCCGCCGGTAGTGGTGCTGATGGCCGGCCTGCAGGGCGCGGGCAAGACCACCACCGCGGCCAAGCTGGCGCGCCGCCTGATTGAGCAGGACAAGA
The DNA here is from genome assembly GCA_015494335.1 of Gammaproteobacteria bacterium. Taxonomy (GTDB): domain Bacteria; phylum Pseudomonadota; class Gammaproteobacteria; genus S144-22. The sequence goes on from WGBK01000283.1 coordinate 10,325, forward strand.
AGCGCGTGATGCTGGTCAGCGCCGACGTCTATCGCCCGGCGGCTATCGAGCAGTTGAAGACCCTGGCCGGCGAGGTGGGGGCCGAGTTCTTCCCCAGCGATCCGTCGCAGAAACCGGTGGAGATCGCCCGCGCCGCGCTGGAAGCGGCGAAAAGGGATCTGGTCGATGTGCTGATTGTCGATACCGCCGGTCGCCTGCACATCGACGAGGCGATGATGGACGAGATCCAGTCCATCCACCAGGCCGTGTCGCCGAAGGAAACCCTGTTCGTCGTCGACAGCATGACCGGCCAGGATGCCGCCAATACCGCCAAGGCCTTCGGCGATGCGCTGCCGCTGTCCGGCGTGGTATTGACCAAGACCGACGGCGACGCTCGCGGCGGCGCCGCCCTGTCGGTACGCCAGATCACCGGCAAGCCGATCAAGTTCATCGGTTCCGGCGAGAAGACCGATGCTCTCGAAGCCTTTCACCCCGACCGCATCGCCTCGCGTATCCTCGGCATGGGTGACATCCTGTCGCTGGTCGAGGAGGCCCACCAGAAGGTCGACCAGGACAAGGCGAAGAAACTGACCCGCAAGCTGCGCAAGGGCAAGGGCTTCGATCTCGAGGATCTGCGCGACCAGTTTGCGCAAATGGACAAGATGGGCGGCCTGTCCAGCCTCATCGACAAGCTGCCCGGCGTGGGTGGCAACATCTCCCAGCAGTTGCAGAACCCCGAACACATGAAGCAGATCCGCCGCATGGTGGCCATCATCGACTCGATGACGCCGCAGGAACGGCGCCGGCCCGAGATCATCAACGGTTCGCGCAAGCGCCGTGTCGCCAACGGCTCCGGCACCCAGATCCAGGATGTCAACCGCCTGCTCAAGCAACACAAGCAGATGCAGAAGATGATGAAGAAGATGGGCAACAAGGGCGCCATGCGCGGCATGATGTCGGCGATGAAAGGCAAGATGCCTCCGGGCGGCGGCATGCCCTTCTAGAAGTCGGTCGGGTTCTAGGAAACCCGCTTTATCGTCTCGCTGGGAACGCCCGGTTTCGACAGGTTACCGGCTCCATTCTTCCGCACTTCCGGCGGGTTCTCGCAAGTCGATTGAGCGCTCCCCGGCAAACGGGACGCGCTCATCCCCGATCTCAAGTTATTTTCCGGACGGCCGCTATACTCCCTGAAGCCGGCGATGCTGAAGCCCAGCCTCGCAATCCCTGTCAACCTGTTGCCCGGAAGTTTCGTACATGCTCAATCAGTTCAAGATCACCACCCGCCTGGCCGCCGCCTTTGGTATTGTCATGTTGCTCGCCCTGGCCGCGCTGTGGACCGCCATCAGCGGAGTCATGCACTATGCCGAGGAAATGGAAGGTTTCTTCGACCGGGATTTCGAGCGCTACGCGGCCTATGAAACCATGTTTTCCGAAGGCTTGCTTTCCGGTGTTGCCTTGCGCAACCTGGTGTTGCGCCCCGAACTGAAGAAACCCTTAAAGGTCGTGCCCAGATCCATCGCAGCTTTTGACCAGGCCTACGAGCGAGCCCGAAACCTGGCGGGGCAGGATCCGGAAATGCTGAAGAACCTCGAAGTGATCGGGGCGCACTGGCAAAAGACCCGGGATGCGAAGCTCAAGGCCTTGGAGCTGGTTCGCCAGGGACAGGTGGATGAGGCTATTGAACTGCTGAAGACCACGGAGCATCCGCACTGGCAAAAGGTGCGCATCGCGGTACAGAAACTGGCAGGAAAAGAGCTGGCGGAAGCTGAGGCCACGCGCACGGAAATGATCGAGGACAAGGAGAAATTCCTCACCCGGGCCCTGTTGTTCACGGCGGCAGCGATTCTGCTTGGTGGACTGGTTGCCGTATTCTCGTTGCTCGATGTACGTTCCTCTTTCGCACGCATCATCGGAGCCACCGAGGATCTCGCCAGTGGCGAGGGTGACCTGACCCGCCGCCTGCCCGAGGAGGGCCGGGACGAGTTCTCCACCCTGTCCCGTGCCTTCAACCGATTCGTCGAGAAGATTCGTCAGCTGGTGCAGCGCGTTGCCGGTACCGGTGGCGAGCTGCAGTCTGCCGCCGAGATAATGACCGAGACGAGCCTGCGCACGCGCGAGAAGATGGATCTGCAGGAAGGCAAGATCGAGGAAGTCGCCACCGCGATGAACCAGATGACGGCAACCGTCGAGCGGGTGGCGCAGAATGCCGTGGATGCCTCCGAAGCGGCCCGCTCGGCGGACCAGGAAGCCCAGTCCGGCAACCAGGTGGTAAACGAGGTGGTGCAGGCCATCAACGAACTGGCCGGCGAGGTGGGCAATACCTCGCAGATGATTCTCAGCCTCAAGGAAAATGCCGAACAGATCGGTTCCGTACTCGATGTGATTCGCGGCATCGCCGAGCAGACCAACCTGCTGGCGCTGAACGCTGCCATCGAGGCCGCCCGCGCCGGCGAACAGGGCCGGGGCTTTGCCGTGGTAGCCGACGAGGTGCGCACCCTCGCCAGCCGCACCCAGGAATCCACCGAGGAAATCCAGAGCATGATCGAGAAACTGCAGCAGGGCGCCAACGCCGCGGTTTCCGCGATGCAGAGCGGGCAGCAGAAGACCGAATTCACGGTGCAGCGCGCCGGCAGCGCCGGAGAAGCCCTGACCGCGATCACCGAGGCGGTCTCGCGCATCGCCGAGATGAACGCCCATATTGCCCATGCCGCCGAGGAGCAGTCCACTGTCGCCCGTGATATCAATCGCAATGTGTCGGAAATCCACGGCCTGTCCAGCGAAGCGGTCAGCGGTGCCGAGCAGGCCGCCGAAGCCAGCAAGGCCCTGCAGGCGATGGCCGAGGAACTGCAGCAGGTGATTCGCGTGTTCCAGGTCTGACCGGAGTTGAGGCTCGGTTTCTTTGGCGAAAAGCGCAAATAGGCCGTTTTCGGCCTTCACAAACGCATCTTTATGGGTACAATACCCCGTTTCCTGACCCGCCGGTGAGGCGGTTGGCTATTGCCTGTTGCAGGCCATGGTCTTTTGACAGTCTAGAGGTTTACTTATGGTTTCAATCCGTTTGTCGCGTGGCGGCTCCAAGAAGCGCCCGTTCTACCATGTCGTGGCTGCGGACAGCCGCAGGCCGCGTGATGGTCGCTACATCGAGCGACTGGGCTTCTTCAACCCGGGTGCCCGCGGTTCCGAAGAGACGCTGCGCATTGATCTGGATCGCGTTGAGTACTGGATCTCCAAGGGTGCCCAGCCGACCGAGCGTGTTGCCGACCTGATCAAGCAGGCGCGCAAGAGCGAGCAACCGGCTGCCGCCTGAATCCGTTGGCGGGCGATCGCTCGATGGCGTCGCACGACGATGAGGAACGGATCGAAGTGGGCCGCGTGCTCGGCGTGCACGGCCTGCGCGGTCAGCTGAAGGTGTATTCCCTCACCGATCCGCGCGAAAATATCGTGAACTACAGCCCCTGGCTGCTGGAGCGGCAGGGGCAGTACAGTGAACACAAGGTCAGCGGCAACCGCATCGGCAAGAATGTGGTGGCCCGGATCGAAGGCGTCGACAGTCGCGAACAGGCCGAGGACTGGATCGGCGCGCGAATCTATATCCGGCGCGAACAGTTGCCGCGCCTGCCCGGCGGTGAATACTACTGGTCGCAGCTGGTGGGCCTGCAGGTGGATAACCTCGAGGGCGAGGATTTCGGTCGGGTCGATCATCTGATCGAGACCGGCGCCAACGACGTGCTGGTGGTGCGAGGCGAACGGGAACGGCTGATCCCCTGGCTGCCCGACGATGTGGTGCGCGAGGTGGATCTGCAACAAGGTCGCATCCTCGTGGACTGGGACGCGGACTTCTGAACCCGAAGGGACGCGGAACGATGCGCATTGATGTCATCACGCTGTTTCCGGAAATGGTGCGCGGCGTGGTCGAATACGGCGTGGTCGGACGCGCCGAGAAACAGGGACTGCTGAAACTGGTATTGTGGAACCCGCGGGATTTCACCACCGACCGGCATCGCACGGTGGACGACCGGCCCTACGGCGGCGGCCCCGGCATGCTGATGAAGGTGGAGCCGCTACAGGCCTGCATCCGTGCGGTGCGCGAGCAGAGCCCCGGGGCAAAGCTGGTCTATCTCAGCCCGCAGGGACAGGTCGTGAAGCAGCCGATGCTGCGCGAGGCGGCCGGGCAGGGCGACCTGATCCTGCTCTGCGGGCGCTACGAGGGTATCGACGAGCGCCTGATACAGACCGAGGTGGACGAGGAATGGTCGGTCGGCGATTTCGTGCTCAGCGGCGGCGAGTTGCCGGCCATGCTGGTCATCGATGCCATCACCCGGCTGTTGCCCGGAGTCCTGGGGCACAGTGAATCGGCGGAACAGGATTCGTTCAGTGAAGGCCTGCTGGACTGCCCGCACTACACGCGGCCGGAAGTGATCAATGGCTTGCCGGTGCCGCCGGTGTTGGTCAGCGGGCACGCGCAGAAGATTCAGGACTGGCGCGACAAGCAGGCCCTGGGGCGTACCTGGCAACGGCGCCCCGATCTGCTGCAAGGCAGGGAACTGGATCCAAGGCAGCAACGGCTGCTGGAAGAATTTATCGCCGAATCCGCAAGCGATGCGGATGCGGCGTCTGATTGAAGACTACGAGGAATCAACATGAGCAATATCATCGCTGAACTGGAAGCCGAACAGCTGAAAACCGACCTGCCGGCCTTTGGCCCGGGTGACACCGTGGTCGTTCAGGTGCGCGTCAAGGAAGGCGACCGCGAACGCCTGCAGGCCTTCGAGGGCGTCGTCATCGCCAAGCGTAACCGCGGACTCAACTCTTCCTTCACCGTGCGCAAGATCTCCAACGGCGAAGGCGTCGAACGCGTATTCCAGACCCACAGCCCGCTGGTTGCCGAGATCAAGGTCAAGCGCCGCGGCAAGGTTCGTCGCGCCAAGCTCTACTACCTGCGCGGTCGCACCGGCAAGGCGGCCCGTATCCGCGAAAAGCTGGATACGCGCAAGAAATCGGCCTGACCGGTCCGCCGAACGGCGCGTCCGTTCAGCTTTGCGCAAAAGGCGTGTATGCTTCGGCATCCACGCCTTTTTTGTGCATGCCATTCACCTAAGCCCATGTTGAAAGCCGCTCTGCGTCTGATCCTCGGTTCCAGCTTCCTGCTGCTCTCCCTGCAGCTGCAGGCCAATGCTCAGCTCGATTCGCTGAAGAACATCTCCGCCGCCGGCGCGCCCTTCCTTGCGCTGAAGATGCTCGACCAGGCCCAACCCTCAGCCGATGCCGATGTCTACGAATGGATCCTGTGGGAACAGGAGCGCTACCGCATTCTGTCGCGCTGGAAGCAATGGGACGAACTGCTGCTGCGCATCGAGGGCTTGCCGAAGGATCTGCCGGAACCCTTCCTGCAACAGGCCGCCAGCTATCGTATACGCGCCTATATCGAGCTGGGGCAGTATGCCACCGCGCGCAAGCTGCTGCGCCAGCAACTCTGGCGCCCGGAGGCCGGAGAGGCGAAGGAATATCCGACCTGGCGTCGTCAGGTCATCGAAACCTACCTGGAGGGCGGTCGCAGCGAGGATGCCAGCATCGCCATGCGCCGTCTGCAGCAGGATTTTCCCGAGGCGGACAAGGACTGGCTGCTGCTGCGCGCCCGCGTGCTGCTGCAGACCGGGCACTACGACGAGGTCATCGAGATTCTCTCCGGCCGTCTCGACTGGCAATCGCTGGCGATGAAGCTGCTGGCGGAATACCGCAACGGCAAGCACAGCGCGCAAACCCTGTGGGATCTGGCCCAGGCTCGCATCCGCAATATCGAGGATGACCCGGTGCAGCTGGCCGCCTACTGGTCGATTGCGGTGCTGGCGGCGGAGTCGCTGGGGCCGGACAAGCGGGTGGAGGCACTGGAAGCCCGACTGGGTATCGATGCCGATGACGGACTGGGCATCGAACCGGTTGACGCCGATCGCCTGTGGCAGGCCTATTTCGATTACGCCCGCCTTATCGGCAATCGTAACGAACTGCTGATCGGCGACGATGCCCGCTGGCTGGAACTGGCCGAAAAACAGAAGAAGAACAGCCCCCTCAAGGCGCGCAGCCTTTACGCCCTGCTGCTCGACGAATCCGGCGATGCGCAGACCCGCCGCAGCGCCGCCGAGGGCTTCCTGTCGCTGCTGGATCCGGAACAGGCCGCGCAGCAACGCCTGCTCGATCAGCTGTTCAACCGCAGCCGCCGCTATGCCGACGCCGGGCGCATACCGGTGGAAATCCGCTTCCGCCTGGTCGATGTCGCGCTGCGCAATGCCGACATCCTGCTCGCCACGCGCCTGATGAGCGGTCTCGATACGGTGCCGCCCAACACCCGCCGCTTCGACTGGCTGCTGCGCCGGGCGCGGGTTTTGCTGCTGGGTGGCAAGCTGGCCCAGGGCGACGAGGTGCTGAACCAGCTGATCGACGAATACGACGAACCCGACAGCAAGGACACCGATCGTATCCTGCAGGTGCTGTTTGACCTGCAGACCCTGAAGGCCGACGAACAGGCGATCCGGCATTTCCGCCAGCTGATGAACAAGTCCATCGATGCGCGCCAGCGGCGCGAGATCCTGTTCTGGATGGCCGACTCCTTCAAGGCCCTGGGGCAATACGAGAAGGCGGCCCTGCTGTACCTGCAGTCGGCCATGTTCATCGGCCCGGATGCCATGGACCCCTGGGCACAGACCGCCCGCTACAACGCTGCCGAGTCGCTGGAGAAGGCGGGCCTGGTGGACGATGCGCGGCGTATCTACGAGGCGCTGCTCAAGGTCACGAAGGAACCGGCGCGACGCTCGGTGCTGCGCCACAATATCCAGCAGCTGTGGCTGATCCGCAATGCCGGATGAGCAGCGCCATTTCTTCGACAGCCCGGCCGGGCGCATCCACCTGCGCTTTGATGGCGAGATTCTGATCGGCGTCGACTTCGAGGACAGCACCGGGGTGGCTGATTGTCCGCCCCTTCCGCCGGGGGATGCCCGTCGCTGGCTCGAGGCCTATTTCGCCGGTCGTGACCCCGGGCCGCTGCCGCGCCACGAAATGGGCGGCAGCGAATTCCAGCGCCGCGTGTGGACGGAGATGTTGCGCATCCCGCGAGGCCAGACCCTCAGCTACGGCGAGCTGGCGCAACGCATCGGCAGCGCCCCGCGCGCGGTGGGGCAGGCCTGCAAGCGCAATCACCTGCCCTTGTTCATCCCCTGCCATCGCGTCGTGGCCGCCTCGTCCCTGGGCGGTTACTCCGGCGCCCGCGGCGGCCACAAGCTGGATCGCAAGCGCTGGTTGCTGCATCACGAAGGCGCGGTCTGAGCACTCTATTGGTTTGGCATGCAAGCCCATCAGATGCCAGTGGTTCGCCCGTGAAAACACCGTGAATACTTCCCTGTAGGCTTGACTGCGGCATCCTTGCCGCAGGCATTTTCACGGACGAACCACTGGAGTCGCAATTAAAATCGGATTCGGAACCCGCTCTCCTCGGACTTGAAAAAAAATCTCCGATCCCCATCTTTCCGCATCATTCGCGCGACACGCACTGCGGGTCGCCCAGAAGGAAACCTGCAAACCGGAGAACATTCATGAGTGTTGAAGCCAAGACCGAGACCCGGGGCTTTGAAACCGAGGTCAACCAGCTGCTGGATCTGATGATCCACAGCCTCTATTCGAACAAGGAGATCTTTCTTCGCGAGCTGATCTCGAACGCCTCCGATGCCTGCGACAAGCTGCGTTTCCTGGCGCTCAAGGACGATAGCCTCTACGAAGGCGACAGCGAGCTGAAGATCACCGTCAGCTACGACAAGGAAGCCCGCACCATTACCGTTGCCGACAATGGCGTCGGCATGAACCGGGACGAGGTGATCGAGAACATCGGCACCATCGCCAAGTCGGGTACCCGGGCCTTCCTCGATTCCCTGACCGGCGAACAATCCAAGGATGCCCAGCTGATCGGCCAGTTCGGCGTCGGCTTCTATTCTTCCTTCATCGTTGCCGACAAGGTCACGCTGAAGACGCGCAAGGCCGGCGATCCGAAGGAAAATGGCGTCTGCTGGACCTCCGAGGGCAAGGGGGAATACACCCTCGAAACCATCGAGATGCCCCATCACGGCACCGAGGTGACGCTGCACCTGCGCGAGGAGGAGGACGAATTCCTCAACGACTGGCGGCTGCGCCAGATCATCACCAAGTACAGCGACCACATCGGTTTCCCGGTCGTCCTGCGCAAGCCCAAGGACGACAAGCCGGAGGAATACGAGGAAGAGGTGGTGAACCAGGCCTCGGCCCTGTGGACGCGCCCCAAGAGCGAGATCACCGACGAGGAATACAAGGAGTTCTACAAGCACATCGCCCACGACTTCGAGGATCCGCTGGCTTGGATTCACAATCGTGTCGAAGGCTCCACCGAGTACACCTCGCTGTTCTACATCCCGCAGCGCGCGCCCTTCGATCTCTATGACCGCGAATCCAAGCACGGCATCAAGCTGTATGTGCAGCGCGTGTTCATCATGGAGGATTCGGAGCAGCTGCTGCCGCGTTACCTTCGCTTCATCCGCGGCGTCATCGACACCAATTCGCTGCCGCTCAATGTCTCGCGCGAGATCCTGCAGCACAGCAAGGTCATCGACCAGATCCGCAACGGTTCGGTGAAGAAGATTCTCGGCCTGCTGGAGAAAATGGCCAAGAACGATCCCGAGAAATACCAGAAGTTCTGGACCGAGTTCGGCAAGGTGCTCAAGGAAGGCCCCGGCGAGGACTTCGCCAACCGGGAGAAGATCGCCAAGCTGCTGCGCTTCGCCTCCACCCACAACGACAGCGAGGAGCAGACCGTATCCCTGGACGACTACATCTCGCGCATGCAGGAAGGCCAGGACAAGATCTACTACATCACCGCCGACAGCTACAGCGCGGCGAAGAACAGCCCGCATCTGGAGATCTTCCGCAAGAAGGGCATCGAGGTACTGCTGCTGTCCGACCGCGTCGACGAATGGCTGGTGACCAATCTCACCGAGTACGAGGGCAAGCCGCTGCAGTCCGTGGCCAAGGGCGAACTGGACCTGACCGATGACGAGGAGAGCAAGAAGGAACTGGAGAAGAAGGCCAAGGCGGCGAAGAAACTGCTCAAGCGCATCAAGAAGGTGCTCGGCGACAAGGTTGAGGATGTGCGCGTCTCCAACCGCCTGACCGACTCTCCGGCCTGTATCGTTCTCAACGAGCACGACATGGCCATGTACATGCAGCGCCTGATGAAAGAGGCCGGGCACGCCATGCCGGGCAGCAAGCCGGTGCTCGAGATCAACCCCGATCACCCGATCGTCAAGCGTCTGGAAGAGGAGAAGGACGACGAGCGTTTCCGCGACTGGAGCGAGATCCTGTTCGACCAGGCCATCCTCGCCGAGGGCGGGCAGCTCGAGGACCCGGCCGGCTTCGTGCACAAGCTCAACCAGATGCTGACCAGCATCGCGGCCTGATCCGGAATCTCAACCCTGCACAACGCCAGCCAGCCGGCTGGCGTTTTTTGTACCATGGACCTTCGCCAACGATTGATCGAACACCAGCGCCGGCTGCAGGCCTGTCGCGCCTGTCCCGACATGCAACCGCCGCCGGTCGTGGGCCAGCCGGTACCCTCGAAGGTGCTGCTGCTCGGCCAGGCGCCGGGCGACAAGGAACCGAAGCTGGGACGGCCTTTTGCCTGGACCGCCGGCAAGACCCTGTTCCAGTGGTTCGAGACCATCGGGCTCGACGAGGATGCGCTGCGTTCGCGGGTTTACCTGGCCGCCGTATGCCGCTGCTTCCCCGGCAAGAAACCCCGGGGTGGCGACCGGCTGCCGACGCCGCAGGAGATCGCCAACTGCCAGGTCTGGCTGGAGCGCGAACTCGAACTGCTGCAACCGGAGCTGCTGATCCCGGTCGGCAAGCTGGCGATCGCCCGCTTTCTCGATTTCCAGCGCCTGACCGAGGTGGTCGGTCGGGATTTCCGCCTCGAAATCGACTCGGGTCCGGTCGATGTGATCCCGCTGCCTCATCCTTCGGGCGCATCCACCTGGCATCGCAGTTCGCCGGGGCGCGAGCTGCTGCAGCAGGCGCTTTCGCTGATCGGTGCTCATCCCGCCTGGAAGCGGTTGCGAGAGATCGAAACGCCGGGCTGAACCGCCTGCCCGGGCGGTTTGTAACCGCAGTCGATTCGTGGCAGTCTGGCGCCCCATGAAACTTCGCTGCACAGCCCGCGCCCCCGGGCTTCCGGGCACTCCGACATGAGCCCGACATCCAGGCCTTCCCCACGCATTGCCATCGTCGGCGCCGGCATGGCCGGGTTGACCTGCGCCACCGCCCTCAAGGGCATGGCCGATGTCACCCTGTTCGAGAAATCGGTCTTCGTCGGCGGTCGCGTCAGTCGTCATCCCTTCGGCGAATACCGCGATCATCAGGGCGAGCAGTACATCACCGTGTCCAACCCGCTGTTCCTGAAGATCGTCGAGTCCTGGCTCGACGCCGGCCTTCTGCGCAGCTGGGATGGCTGGGTGGTGGAGTTGAACCGGGGGCAGATCGTCAACCTCGACGATGCCCCGCCGCGTTACCGCGGCGATCCGAACATGCAGGCCATCGCCGACCGGCTGGCCAGCGGCCTGCAACTGCGGCACTCGACCGCGGTAGCCGAGCTGGACCGCAACGAGGACGGTCGCTGGCGCCTGTTCGACGATCGCGGCGGCTATCTCGGCCTGTTCGATATCGTGGTGCTGGCGACGGCCGCCCATCAGGTGGCGCCCCTGGCCAAGGCCTCGCGGTCGATCGCTACGGCTGCAGCCAACATCGACATGACCGTCTGCTGGAGCGCCATGTTCGACTTCGGGCAAGCCCTGAACCTGCCGTTCGATGCCGCCTTCGTGCTCGATTCTCCGCTGTCCTGGGTGGCACGCTTCGATGCCCCGAAACCCCGTGAGGAGGGCGAGTGCTGGGTTGTTCATGCCTCGCCGGAATGGTCGGCCCAGTATGCCGCGAGTTTCCGCGGCCGGGTGCTGCATGCGCTGATGGATGCCTTCTTCGAGGCCTGCGATCTGCCCTCGCAGAAACCGCTGGCCAGCAATGTCCACTGCTGGCGTCATGCCCTGCCGATCAATACCCTGGGCGAGGATTGCCTGTTCGACGAGCAGGCCGCCATCGGCGCCTGTGGCGACTGGTGTACCGCGCCGCGGATCGAGGGGGCGGTGCTGTCCGGCTTCTCGATGGCGGACCGGGTGATGAAGCAACTGCGGAAGCCGGGCCATGGCTGAAGTGCCGGGCAATTTCTCCCAGCGGCGCAAGCTCAAGCCGCTCAACGAACTGCTCGAGGACGATCTCGACTATCTCTACAGCGAATCGACCCTGCAGCGGCTCAAGCCGCGCACCCTGATCGGGGCCGAACCGGACAAGCTCCTCTACCTGCTGGAAGGCGAGGTGTCGCTGCTGTCCGGCGGCTTTGTCACCGAAACCTTCACCCACCTGGATCAGCGGGCCTTGCAGCCCCTGTTCAACGAAAGCCTGGAAGAAGATGCCGCGGTACTGACCAGCTACGGCGAGCTGCTGGAGGTGGATCGCGGCCTGTTCGATGCGCTCTACTCCCAGGCCCAGGCGGCGACCACGGAAACCTCGCAACTGGATCTCAGCGAGGCCGAGCAGGAGCTTTTCCAGCACCTGCTGCGCGCCTTCATGAACAAGAAGCTCGATCTGCCGGCCCTGCCCGAAGCCGCGCTGAAGATCCGCAAGGCGATCAACGACCCGGAGGTCGGCAGCAAGGAAATCACCCAGATCGTGCAGACCGATCCGGTACTCAGCGCGCGTCTGGTACGGGTCGCCAACAGCCCGCTCTACGGTACCTGGCGCGAGATCCGGACGGTGCGTGACGCGGTGCGTCGGCTCGGCCTCGAAACCACCAAGAATCTGAGCTTCAGCCTTTCGGTCAAGTCGCTGTTCAGCGCCCGCACCAGCCTGATTCGCTCCTTTATCACCGACCTCTACGCACAGAGCGTGACCATTGCCGCCATCGCCTATGTCATCGCGGTCAATCGCACGCCGCAGCTGGACCCGGAGCAGGCGCTGCTCTGCGGTCTCATCCAGAACCTCGGCCTGATCCCGATATTGAAATACGTCGACGAGCACCCATCTAGGCTGCAATCGCTGGAAATGTTGGGCAAGAGCTTCGACAACCTGAAGGTTCCGGTCAGTACGCTGATCTTCAACGAGTGGAATTTCGACCCGGACTTCATCGAGATCGTCGAACAGGCCGAGAACTGGACACGGGGCCGGGAAGGTCCGGCCGATTATGTGGATGTGCTGATCGCCGCGAGGCTGATCTATCTGCACGAACGGGACCAGTCTCCGGTGCGCTTTCTCAACGAGTTGCCGGTCATCAACAAGCTCGATCTGCTCGAGTTCGACGATGACGGACAGTTCTTTCTCGACAAGGCCCGGCAGGAAATCGAGGACATGCAGCGCCTGCTGCAGCGTTCCTGAGCGCATATAAATTCTGGAGAAGAGAGATGTCAGACAAGATTCGAGTCGTTTGCCCGCACTGCGGCGCCGTGAATAACGTGCCACAGTCCCGGCTGGGCGACAACCCGGTTTGCGGCAAGTGCAAGAAGCCGCTGTTCACCGGTCATCCGCTGGAACTCAGCGAGGCCGGGTTCAACCGTTTCGTGGAAAAATCCGATCAGCCGATCCTGGTCGACTTCTGGGCGCCCTGGTGCGGCCCCTGCAAGATGATGGCGCCGGTGTTCGCCCAGGCGGCCCAGCAGCTCGAGCCGCAGTTCCGTCTGGTCAAGGTCAATACCGAGGACGAACGCAACCTGGCCGCGCGCATGCGCATCCAGTCGATCCCGACCCTGGCCATCTTCAAGGGCGGCCGCGAGATCGTGCGCCAGCCCGGCGCCATGGACTTGGGTTCCCTGGTCAACTGGGCGCGTCAGTACGCCTGATGGGCACCCCTGGATATCGTCTTTTTCAGCGATTGCGGCGCCCATTCAATAGCGAGTACCGTGCTCGAATCCTCATGTATTCGCATACACACTGCGGTTCTGCGCGCGGCGCTTCCTTGCACTCACGAAAAAATCCGGACTTTTAGAGGCATCCAGATCATGTCGCGCTGCGAGAACTCCTCCGACAAGGTACGCATTGACAAGTGGTTGTGGGCCGCGCGTTTCTTCAAGACGCGCGCCCTCGCGGCGGAAGCCGTCAACGGCGGCAAGGTGCACCTGGACGGGCAACGCATCAAGGCGGCGCGCACGGTGCGCCTGGGCGACGTCTACGAGTTGCAGCGTGGCTGGGAACGCATGACGATCGTGGTTCGCGGGCTGTCTGCCCGTCGCGGCCCTGCCAGCGAGGCCCGTGAGCTGTACGAGGAAACGGCGGAAAGTATCGAGCGGCGCGAACGCGAGGCGGAGCAGCGCCGGCTGGCGCGATTGCAGAGGCCGGTCATGGATCATCGCCCCAACAAGAAGGAGCGGCGGCAGTTGCGATCCTTCAGCGGAAAAAATTGAGGTAACCGCTCACCTCAAGACCGCCAGGCCCCGATCATCTCGCCCATGCGCAGGCTTTGACCCGGTTGCAGCTGGCTGCCCCACTGAACCTTTTCGGTGGTCAACAGGATCACCGTCGACCCCATGTTGAAGCGACCCATTTCCTCGCCGCGGGACAGGGTCTTTTCGCTGTGATCGTAGTCGAACTCGGTTATCTTTTTACCCTTGGGGGGCGTCACCAGCCCGTGCCACACGGTTTCGATGGCGGCGACATTGATGGCGCCGACAAGCACCATGGCCATGGGTCCGCTGGGGGTTGAAAACAGGCAGACCACCCGTTCGTTGCGCGCGAACAGGCGCGGCACCGCGCGCACCGTCCAGGGCGCAACGCTGAACAGACGACCCGGTACATGAATCATCTTTTTCAGCCGGCCATCGATGGGCATGTGGATGCGATGGTAGTTGTAGGGCGCGAGATAGATGGTGGCAAAGCGTCCGCCCTCGAACAGCTTGGCCAGCAGCCGGTCGCCACCGAGCAGGTCTTCCACCGAGTAACAATGGTTCTTGGCCTGGAACAGGTGATTGAAACCGATGTTGCCGGCCTGGGAGACGGTGCCGTCCACCGGGCTGGCCAGGGCCTGCGGATGTTCCACGATGGGCCGTGCCTCGGGCTTGAGGGCACGCACAAAGAATTCGTTGAAGGTCGGGTAGGCCGCGATATCCTCGATCACCGCATCGCTCATGTCCACCTTGTAGGCCTTGACGAAGGCACGGATCATCGGCTGAACCAGCGGGCCATGCCAGCGGGTCACATGGAACACGATGCGCGAGATCAGGTGGTGAGGCAGCAGCGTGAACAACCCCGCCTTGACGCGGTCGGAAAGCGACGGATTGGACGGGGAAGCGGCCATCAGGGCTTGATCTCGAACGGCACGCGGCGGCTGCCGCCGTCGTCGAACTGCAGCTCGATCTCGGTCTTGTCGCCGGCCACCAGCGGACGTGCGGGGTCGAACAGCATCAGGTGCTTGCCGCCGGGCTGAAGGCGCAGGCTGCCCTTGGGCGGGATGTCGAAGAACTCGCGGCGGAGCATCTTCATGGTGCCATCGACGGTCTGGGTCTCGTGCATCTCGACGCGGTCGAAGTCCTCCCCGCTGGCTGCCACCAGGCGCAGGGGCGTGGTGCCGGGGTTGACGATGGTGACATAGCCGGCGCGCACCGGAACCACGGGCGGCAGCTGCTTGATCCAGGCGTCGCGGATCTCGAGCTGTTCGCTGCCGGCTTGTGCCAGGGCGCTGAACAGGGTTAGTGCCAGGGCCGTGAAAAGGGAATACTTGCGAATCATCATGGGCGTAACCTACGGGTTCAGGGATAATTTGATCAGGTCTGCAGCAATCGAGGCGCTATCGAAGGGCGGTTCTATCCTGCCCACATGCAGACCTCGAGGGTCAATCACGGCAATTTCGCCGCTGTGGCTGACAGTATACCGGCTGCCGTCCCGGCTTTTGGCGATATAGTGGAAGATCTCGACCGCCGAGGACAGTTTCCGGGTCTCGGTCAGATCGGCACGCGCCCCCAGGAAGGCAGGATGAAAGTAGCGGACATATTGCTTCATGACCTCGGGGCGATCCCGCTCCGGATCCACGGTCACGAACACGACTTGCAGCCGATCCAGGTTGGCCTGTTTTCCGGCCTCGCGGAAGGCGCTGGCCAGGGCGGACAGGGCGGTCGGACAGATGTCCGGGCACTGGGTATAGCCAAAGTAGAGCAGGGACCATTTGCCGACCAGGCTCTGCCGACGAAAGGGGCGGTCCCGGGTGTCGAGCAGGCGGAAGTCGGGCAGCCGGCCCGGCGGCTCGCGGTCGAGAGCAACGGATTGCAGCCCTTCAGGGGCTGTCGGGGTACTCGTGTCCTGGGACAGGACGGCCATGGGGAACAGCGTCAGCGCGATGATCAGCAGGGCCCGGTTTGGAATCATGATAAGCGACACCCGATGGCGAAGGGACAGGAAGACCGGAGGCGTGAAATGCGTGTAGAATCCGCTGCAGTATAAATCAGTCAAGAGACATCATCGAGTGGAAAGCCCTCCCGTAACCGAGCAACTGGTCACCATTCGCGATTACATCCGCTGGGCGGCCAGCGAGTTCACGCGGCAAAAGCTGAGTTTCGGTCACGGCTTCGCAACCGCGCTGGACGAGGCCGTGTACCTGGTGCTGCATGCGCTGGAGCTGCCCTGGGACTGGCCGCAGGACTATTTCGATACCCGCCTGACGCAACAGGAACGCGAGCAGGTGATGGCCAAGCTGATGCTGCGCATCAAGACCCGGCAGCCGGCCGCCTACATCACCCATGAAGCCTGGTTCTGCGGTTTGCCCTTCTTCGTCGACGAGCGGGTGCTGGTACCGCGCTCGCCGATCGCGGAACTGATCGAGCATCGCTTTGCGCCCTGGATCGATCCGGAGCGCGTGCACCGTGTGCTGGATCTCTGCACCGGAAGTGGCTGTATCGCCATCGCCTGCCAATACGCCTTTCCCGAGGCCGAGGTCACGGCCTCGGACATTTCCCTGGATGCGCTGGAAGTGGCGAAGATCAACCGCGAACGCCACGGCTTCGAAGACAGCCTGGCGCTGTACGCATCGGATCTGTTCGACGACCTGCCCCGGCAGCGCTTCGACCTGATCGTGTCCAATCCGCCCTATGTCGATGCCGAGGACATGGCCGCGCTCAGCGATGAATTCCAGGCCGAACCTCGCCTCGGTCTCGCTGCCGGTGAAGACGGCCTGCTGCTGGTTGAGCGCATGCTGCGCGAGGCCCCGGACTGGCTCGAGGAAGACGGCCTGCTGGTGGTCGAGGTTGGCAATTCCCAGGCGGCGATGATGGACAAGTATCCGGACCTGCCGCTGACCTGGATCGATTTCGAGCGCGGCGGTGACGGCGTATTCTGCATTGGCGCGGCCGACCTGGCCGAGTATTTCAAGCAAGGTGATCAATCGTAATGGCAAAGAGACCCCGCGTGGATTCCAAGGAGGTCGGTCTGGTCGCCGGACTCAACCTGCTCCACTTCTTTCTCGGCAGCAAGGACCTGCACTACGGGCTGTGGGATGACGACCTCGAGCTCGATATCCGCAACCTGCCCGAGGCCCAGAAGCGCTATACGGATTATCTGATCGGCCATATCCCGCAAGGCGTCCGGCGTATTCTCGATGTCGGCTGCGGTGCCGGCGGACTGGCCTCGGAACTGTTGGCCCGCGGCTACG
>WGBK01000284.1 GCA_015494335.1 Gammaproteobacteria bacterium
GCGGCCAGCCGCGCACTGCGGATCAGCGCCTTGGAGGGGACGCATCCGGTGTTCAGACAATCGCCGCCCATGCGATGCTTCTCGATCAGGATCACCTTCGCCTTCACCGCCGCGGCAATATAGGCGGTCACCAGGCCGGCTGATCCGCCACCGATGACGATCAGGTTGGCATCGAAGCGTTTGGGCCGGGCATAGCCGCGCAGCGCTCGATATCGCCGGATCATGCCCAACAGGCCGCGGCCGAGGAAGGGCAGCAGGGCCAGCAGCGCGAAGGACAGGATCAGCGGCAGCGAGAGAATGTCCGAGGGCGATTCGAGCCGCGCCAACTGGGTGCCGGCATTGACATAGACCAGGGTGCCGGGAAGCATGCCGAGCTGGCTCACCCAGTAGAAGGTCCAGGTGCGGATCGGCATCAGGCCCATCACCAGGTTGATGATGAAGAACGGAAAGGCCGGCACCAGGCGCAGCGCAAACAGATAGAAGGCACCGTCTTTCTCGATGCCGCGGTTGATTGCCTCCAGCGAAGAGCCGAAACGGCCCTGCACCCAGTCCCGCAACAGATAGCGGGAAACCAGAAAGGCCAGGGTCGCGCCGATGCTGCTGGCAAAGGAAACCACAAGCAGGCCGGTCCAGAGCCCGAAGATAGCGCCGCCGGCCAGGGTCATCACCGTGGCGCCGGGCAGCGACAGGGCCGTTATCAACAGGTAGAGCAGGAAGTAACCGGCCAGCATCTGCCAGGGATGGGCCTGGTACAGGTTCTGCAAGTCCTGCTGGCGCGCCTTGAGATAGGCGAAATCCAGGTATTGCCCGACATCGAAGGCCAGATACAGCCCGACCAGCAGCCCCAGCAGGGCCAGCAACCACCATTTCTTCATTCCTGGCCCTCCGTTTCAGCCTGCCTGCCGGCCATCCCGCTGAACCGGAAGCTCGGACATGTGGAATTGTGACCCGGCCGAGGGCAGACGGGTTCCACAGGATGGTCCGCCATCCTCATCCGATTACGATGTCCGGTCCCTGTTCGAGGAAACGATGGAATTCCTCGACCGACAAGGGACGCGAGAACAGGTAACCCTGCACCAGGTCCGTCTGCTTGTCGCAGACCATCTGCCACTGTTGTTCGGTTTCAACGCCCTCGGCGATGATGCTGAGACCCAGCGCATGGCTCATGTGGATGATCGCATCCACCAGGGCCGAGGATGACTTGTCGTCGACCATGGCGGTGACAAAGCTGCGGTCGATCTTCAAGCCGTGACAGGGGAAGCGGCTGAGATAGGACAGGGAGGAATAGCCGGTACCGAAATCGTCGATGACCAGGGCCACGCCCATCCTGTGCAGGCGATCGATGTTCTCGAGAATGACCGGCTGATCCGCCATCAGCACCCGCTCGGTGATCTCGAGGTGCAGGCGTTCGGCGGCCTGGCCATGCCGCTCCAGCAAGACCCCGACCCTGTCGGCAAAGCCGGCGTCGCGGAACTGGTTGGTGGAGACATTGACGGTCAAGAATTCCAGCTGCGGCAGGCGCGACAACTGCTCCAGGGAGCGCTCGAGCATCCACTCGCCAAGCAGGTCGATCAGGCCGTTCTCTTCCGCAATGGGAATGAACTGATCCGGCGAGATGCGGCCGAGCAGCTCCGACTCCCAGCGCATCAGGGCTTCGGCTCCGACCGTGCGGCCGCTGCAGCAATCGACGATGGGTTGCAGGAAGAGCTCGATCTCGTCACGCTCCAGCGCCTCGTGCAGGGCGGAGTCCAGTTTCAGGCGGCGCTGCGCCTCCTCGTTCATCGACTGGGTGTAATACTTGAAACAGTTGCGCCCGGCCTGCTTGGCCTGGTACATGGCCGTGTCGGCATAGCGCAGAATCTCCTCGGGGTCCTCACCGTCATCGGGAATCACCGAGACGCCGATACTGGCCCCGACGTGAAGATCACGCCCCTCCAGCGTGAAGGTCTGCCCCAGCACGTGCAGGATCTTCTCGGCCACGCTTTCCACGGTGGCCGGGTCATCGACACCGGAGAGCACGATCAGGAATTCGTCGCCGGACAGGCGCGCCACCACATCGTAGGGACGCAGACAGCGGGTCAGGCGATTCGCCACCTCGACCAGCATCAGATCGCCGGTGCGATGACCGAGCGTATCGTTGACCTGCTTGAAGCGATCCAGATCCAGGTACATGACTACGGTCTTCTTGCCTTGGCGCTTGCCCATGCGGATCGCCTGCTGCAGGCGATCAAAACCGAGTACGCGGTTGGGCAGGCCGGTCAGGGCATCGAAATTGGCTTGCTGGATCAGTTGCTTCTCGTACGCCTTGCGCTCGCTGATGTCTTCCATCGACAGCAGAAAACCGCCCGGTCCGCCTTCATCGCGATCCTCCTCGAGAATCGGCGTGACGGCCAGCATGACCCAGAAACGCTGCCCACCGGATCGCCGGGCGCGGACCTCACCCTGCCAGGCCTGCCCCTGATGCAGGCGTTCGATCACCTCGTCGAGCAACTGCGCCGGATTGGAGCTGGACCAGATCAGCTGGAACAGATCCTGGCCCAGCACTTCCGTGTTGTCGCGGCCGGTCATGTTTTCGAAGGCGTGGTTGGCTTCCTCGATGCGCAGCTCGGCATCCAGCATCACCAGCGCCATCTTGCTCTGGGCAACGGCGTAGTGCAGCCGCTTGAGGCGCTGCTGGCTCTGCTGCAGATCCCAGGTGCGGCGTTCGACGCGCTGTTCCAGCTCACGGTTGACCTGTTCGAGGGCGGATTTCTTCTGCAGCAGACCTTCTGAAGTGCGGTTGAGCGCGTCGAGCAGCTCGCCCACCTCACGCGAACCGGGTCGGATTTCCAGCTTCTGCCCAGGATGGCGGGTCAGTCGCTGGGCGAATTCCACGGCCTTGCGGAAGGAGCGCCCCGGCCACCACAGAACCAGCAACAGCACAGTGAGGTCGACCAGGGTGGCAATCACCGCCACAAGCAGGTTATCGCGCAGGATGCCGGCCATTTGACGGTCGACTCGGCTGAGGTCGATGTCCAACCGTACCCATCCGAGCAGTGTCGAGGTTCGGATCGGCTGCCAGACCGTCAATCGGCTCTGCTGCCTTTCCACCTTCCCGTTCCGGCCCTGGGGGTCCAGTTCCGGCGGCAACTGACGTTGCAGAATCCCGTACTCGGGCAGGGGGCCTTCCTCACCCTTGCGAACATCGGACAGCACCCGCCCCTCACTGTCGAACACGGCCAGTTCCACCAGATCGGGATACAGGGCCAGCTGCAGCAGCAGGGCCTCGAGCTCGTCATAGTGCTCACCGACCAGCAGGCTGCGCGCGGCCAGCGCCGTGCTGCGAGCCAGGCTGCTGCCCTTTTCCACCGCTTCCTCGATCAGCTGATCGCGCTGCACCCGCAGATTCCAGGCCGTGGTCACCAGCAATGTCAGCAACAGCAGCAGCGTGCTGGCCAGGACCAGCTGTCGATGTAGCGGTTGTCGATGCCAGAAACCCATCATGGCTCAGCGCGGCAGGACGACATAGTCGTCGAGGTTGAGCTGCTCCAGCGGTCGATAGTCGCGCTCGAAATCGGCCGCGATGGGTTGCGGAAGGAACACGGCGCTCAGCAGCTTGCGACCGCGCTCGCTCTGTGCCAGGTCGAGCAGCGTCAACTGAACCTCCTGGCGCACGGCTTCCGGTACTCTCGGATGGGACGACACGGCATGGGTGATGGTGCTCGGCAGGTTGTAGATGATGCGCAGCGTCCGTCGGGCCGGTTCCAGTTCCTTTTCCAGGGTGCGATAGATACCGCCGCTGGCATCGGCTCGACCGAGCAGAACCTGGCGATAGGCGTTGCTGTGGGTGCCCGTCCACACAGGCGTGAAATCGATGCCTTCCTTCTGGCGCAGCATCGCGCGCATGTAGAGAGATACGGCGAAGGCGTTGGGGGAGGCAAAGGCGATGGTCTTGCCGTCGAGATCCTGTGGCGACTGGTAGGGGCTGTCCTTGCGCACCACCAGTATGCCGGTCAGACGGCGCTGTTCATCACGGATCAACGGGATATAACCCTGCTTGCGGTGCGCCAGCAGGGTCTGGTAGGGATTGGCATAGACGAAATCGTAGACGCCTTCGTAGAGCTTGCGCTCGAATTCGTCGAAGCCCGAGGCCGGATGCAATTTGAAGCGATAGCCGGTCCGGCGCTGCAATTCGTCGAGCAGAGGAGTCCAGTCCCGGTGCACCACGGTAGGGCTGAACTGGGGTACCACGGACCAGTTGTAGATCTCATCTCCGGCGGCTGGTGGTGCAGCTTGCGTGGCTTGCGACAGGGAGAAAACAAGGAAAAGGCGATACAGGAACGATCGGAACATCGATATCGACTCGAAGGGGAATGATAACGATTCAGTCTACCACAGGGGGCGTTTTCTTCCGGGACCGGGGCAAGATTCCGGCTTCGGCGGGCATTTCAGCCGACAGGCTTCACCGTCTGCCGTTTCTTCGGCCAATCCAGCTCGATACGCTGGATACGGGACGACTGCAATCGACTCCAGTGACCCGTCAGCTCGAAACGGGCCAGCGAGGCCGTGGGCAGGTCTACCCTGCCCCCGACAGGCAGGGAACCGGAAAGCTCGCGGACGAAATGACTGAAATCCGGGTTGTGTCCCACTACCAGCAGGCAATCCACGGCTTCGTCGCAGGCCTCTACCACCGATTGCCAGCCCCCGACGCCATCGAAGTAGAGCCGCTCGTCGATCTCGATCAGTGTGGTATCGACACCGGCCGCTTCCAGCACGGCCCGAGCCGTATCGCGGGCGCGTCTTGCCGGGCTGCTGACCACTCGCTGCGGCAAGGGTCCGCGTTCAGCAAGGCGTCGCCCCATCTCGGGCGCATTGCGCAGCCCGCGCGGGTTGAGGGGGCGCTCGCGGTCCGTCAGTGCCGGATCGCTCCAGCTCGACTTGGCGTGGCGCATCAGGTACAGGGTTTTCACGGCCGCAACTCAATGCCCGGCTCGCCGCCGGATGCCGGCAGGATCTCCCCGATTTCGCGGAAACCCGCCGCCTGCAGGCCCTCCACCGCCGAGGCCGGGACAGCCGCCAGCAGGCCTCCGCTGGTCTGGGGATCGAACAGCAGATCGAAGGCGGCGGCTGGAACTTCTTCTTCGCCGATACGCGCCTTTTCCATGCGCCGGTTGTGTCCGTAGAGACTGCTGCGCAGACCCTCGGCGGCGAGGGTCTCCGCGCCCGGATAAAAGGGAACCCGCGACAGTTCGAGAGTGGCGTTGCAACCCGAGGCCCGGCAGAGTTCGAGCAGGTGCCCGAACAGGCCAAAGCCGGTGACATCGGTGCAGGCGTGTACGCCCGCTTCGCGCAGGGCCGCGGCATGCTCCGCGTTGGACAGCAACATGCCTTGCAGCAGATCCTCGAGCCATTCCCCCTTGAGCCGAGCCTGCATGGTCGCGGCCAGCAGCACGCCGCTGCCGATGGGCTTGCCCATCACCAGCCGATCCCCGGGAAGCGCACCGGACTGGGCGATCCATCCGCCCTCCCCTTCGACGCCCTGCAGGGCAAGGCCCAGAGACAGCTCGGCACCCTCGGAGCTGTGACCGCCGAGGAAACGGCAATCGGCCCGATCCAATTCCTGCAGCACGCCCTGCATCAGGGCGCGCAGTTCGCGCTTCTGCAAGCGTTCCCCGGCATGGGGCAATTGCACCAGCACCTGGGCCGAATCAGGTTCGAGACCGCAGGCATACAGGTCGCTCAGCGCATGCAGACTGGCGATACGGCCGAACAGCCAGGGATCGTCCACCGGCGCCTTGATCGCATCCACGCTCTGGAACAGGCGCCGTGGCGGCTTGTCGTCGGAGGCATCCTGAAGGGCCACGGCATCCTCGGGTCGGTAGGCCCGGCCGCTGACTTCCTCCACCACCTGTTGCAGGATATCGGCGCCGATCTTGGCGCCGCAGCCGGCGCAGCGGACACGGGAATCATGGGGTTCGTCGCGTTCGTCCGCATCGATCAGCCGCGGATCGGCATCGACGCTGCAACGCCGCATCTCCATCGGCGGCAACTCGTGGAAGCGGCGCATGAACTTGCGGTCGATGTGATCCTTCCAGCGCCATACCCAGTCGCCGAAAACGCTGATCGAGCCGCCGAAGGGCAAGGGTTTCATGCCGGTGGCGGTCTTTTCGCCGAGCGCCAGCAGACTGAGAAAGCCGTCCTGGGGCCGATAGGGCTTGAGCGCTTCGCCGAGCAGTTGCGCACGCAGGTTGTGGAACAGCACCGGACCCTGGCGCACCGCGTAGACGCCGGCCTTGGGTCGCGGGTTCTCCACCATGTCGGCGATATCGCCGGCAGCGAACAGGTCGTCGTGATCCAGGGCCTGCAGGGTCGGGCGCACGCTGACAAAACCGCGCGAATCGGTTTTGAGTCCGCTCTCGGCCAGCCATTGCGCGGCACCGGCCTGGGTGCACCAGATGATTTCCTCCGCCTCGATGGAACGGCCGTCCTCGGCGAGCAGGCATCCCGGTTCCACTCGTTCGACGCGAAAACCGCCCTGAACCCGGATGCCATAGGCATCGAGCTGGCGCTGCGTGCGCCCTCGCACCTGGCGGCTGTACTGGGGCAGTATTCCCTGCGCCGCGGTCACCAGGACCAGTTCCGCATCGGCACCGAGCTGACGCATGCGCCAGGCCATGGAC
>WGBK01000285.1 GCA_015494335.1 Gammaproteobacteria bacterium
GCAAGACTGCGGAACTGTTCGCCGAGCATTTGCATCGCCCGGTAGCGGGATTCGCTGATTCTTTCGAGCTGCACCTGGTTGCCGACATAGTCGAGCACCGCCACCAGCGAGGTCATGAAGATGACGAAGCCCACCAGTACCTCGATCAGAGTCACCCCGGCCTGGGGACGATGCGAAATACGGTGCATTACCCCTGCCCTCCCGACCTCGTCGGCTCGGCGTCGCCCGCTTGCTCGATCGATACCTTGCCGCTGATCCAGTTGATGCCGATCGACTGCCACTGCTCACCCCTGCGCAAGCGGACCGTGCCACCGGAGGCACTACCATCCGCATAAAAGGTGATGCCGATGCGCTTGTTCTCGATGAACTGGTGTTCTGCACTGGTGACAATCATCTCCTCGGCGCGGTCGAGCCGGACCACCTTGTCGGACGGGAGTTCAGCACGCAGGGCATCGACATCGAACACCACCTGTTGCGGCTGGCCACGCAGCATCGCCGAGGAGCGCATGCCGCGCAGGGCATTGACCAGTTCGCCGGCCTGGTCCTTCAGTGTCGGTTCGTGCTGAAAAACGGTGAAGGAAATCGATGCCACCATGACCGCTGCAATCGCCAGCACCACCAGGACTTCGATCAGCGTGAAACCCGGGGCTTCAGCTCTTCCAGTTTGTAACATCCTTGCCGTCCCCCTCGCCACCGGGCTGGTTGTCGGCCCCGAGGCTGTACAGATCAAAGGGGCCATGCTCACCCGGCGAACGGTAGTGATAGGGATTGCCCCAGGGATCCAGCGGCAGTTCCCCCTTCTTGAAATAGGGGCCGTTCCAGCCGGGTACGCTACCCTCCTTCTTCACCAGCAACTCCAGGCCCTGGGCGGTGGTCGGGTATTGCCCGGTATCGAGAAAGTACAGTTCCAGCGACGACTCCATCTCCTTGATCTGCAGTTGGCTGGTCTTGCTCTTGGAACTGCCCAGATACTTGAGCACATTGGGCCCGGCGATACTGGCCACCAGCCCGAGAATGATCAGAACCACCAGCAGCTCGACCAGGGTAAATCCGGCCTGGCTTTCCAGGTACACAGCGTTCCGCTCCGATTTCATGTCATGTATCTCCTCTTGTTGCGTTGTGGCATGCTTCAAGTCACCAGTTCGTTGATGCTGAGCAGGGTCTGCAGCATCGATACGACAATCAAGCCCACTGCCAGACCGAGCAACAGGATGATCGTCGGCTCGATATAGGTCATCATCGACTTGATGCGTTCGTTGAGCTGCTTGTAGTAAAAGGTGGACAGGCGGGTGAAGGCGTCGGCCAGCCGACCGGTTTCCTCACCCACGCGAACCAGGTAGGTAAAATGTTCCGGGAACAGGGGTTCTCGCAGGGTTTCACTCAGGGCACTGCCGCGGCTGACCTGTTCCGCCATGTCGTCGATCTGATCCCGATACAATTCATTGGCCACGCCATCCTTCAGGTAACCCAGGGCCTCGATAACGGTGATTCGCTTCTGCATCAGAACCTGCATCATCATCGAGAACAGGTAGAGGTTGTATTGCTGCAGCACCGGACCGATCAGCGGCAACTTCAGGGACGAGCGGGACCAACTGCGTCGCAGACTGGGCGAACGCAACATCAGATGGATCAGCAACAGCCCCAGCAGCGGCAGCAATACCAGCAGGGAACCATGCTGCAGCAGATAGTCGGAGATGCCGATTACCGCCCGGGTCATGCCCTGAAGCTCGACTCCCATGCTGGTGAACAGCGGCTTGAACTTGGGAATCACCGCAGTGAACAGGATAACCATGGACAGCAGCATGACCACCATCAGGATACTCGGGTAGGCCAGCGCGGAACGGATGCGTTCGCGAAAGGCCTGCAGGTCGGCCAGCATTCGTGACAGCAGGCCCAGGGACTGTTCCAGCGAATCCGTTTCCTCGCCAACACGGACGATGCCCACTTGCACGGGCGGAAACAGATCGGGCCAGGAAGACATGACCCGGGACAGGGATTCGCCTTCGCGCAAGCGCGACAACATGTCCTGGATGACCGGCTGCTGACCACTCTGGCTGTTGCGCGATTCCAGTTCCAGGGCGCGGTCGATGGACAGCCCCGATGCCAGGTAATCGTGGAGATTCTCGAACAGTGCCTGACTGTCCAGGCGCCGGGATTTCAATCGTATTGAGCGTACCCTGCCCCGTTTCTTCCCGGCTTCCCGGCTCATCACCCGGAGCGGGATGAAGCCCATTTCCAACAAGGCCTCGACCACGGCCTGTTCGCTCGGTTGCTGCATATCCCCTTCGACGAACTCTCCTTCTGCGTTCAAGGCCTGGTATCGATACATCATGCCTACTCCATGACGACCCGGAACAGCTCGTCCACCGTGGTTTCACCGAGGCAGACCTTTTGGAATCCGTCCGACACCATCGAACCCATGCCATGGGCACGGGCAATGTTCATCATGCTGTCACTGCCGGCCAGGGCCTCGGCACGAAAATCGTCGTTCACCAACATCACCTCCGAAATGGAGATGCGGCCGCTGTAACCGGTATGGTTGCAGGCTTCGCAGCCAACTGCACGATGGCACTGGACGCTACCGTCATCGACCGCCTGCAGGCTTGCATCCTCGCCATCCACGAGGATTCGGTCCATCTCCACCGGCTCGCGACAATATTCGCAGAGCCGTCGCACCAGGCGCTGCGCCACCACCGCGATCAGGGAAGTGAACACGAAGGAGCGGTCGATACCGAGATCCAGCAAACGCTCGATGCTGGCCACGGCGTTGTTGGTATGCAAGGTGGTCAGAATCAGGTGACCGGTCATGGAGGCACGAATGGCGATTTCCGCGGTTTCGGCATCGCGCATCTCACCCACCATGATCACCTCGGGGTCGTGCCGCACGATGGCGCGCAAGGCCTCGGAAAAACCGACCCCGACTTCCGGGTTCACCTGAATCTGGTTGATGCCGTCGATCTTGTACTCGACCGGGTCTTCCACCGACATGATCTTCTTTTCGCTGTCGTTGACTTCCTGCATCATCGCGTACAGCGTGGTGGACTTGCCGCTGCCCGTGGGACCGGTCACCAGCACCAGACCGTGCGGCTTGCCGAGCACGCGCAGGATGCGATTCTTGTTCTCCTCGCTGAACCCGAGGCTGTCGAAATCGAAGCGGATCGCCTTCTTGTAGAGCAGGCGCAGAACTACGCTCTCGCCATGAATGGTCGGCAGGATGGAAACGCGGATATCGACATCCTGACCATCGATATTGGTATCAAAGCGACCGTCCTGTGGTGTCCGCCGTTGGGCAATGTCCAGGGCCGAAAGAATCTTGATGCGCGAAACAATCGCCGCGATCAGCGACAACGGCATGTCCTGACCGCTGACCAGCACGCCATCGATGCGGTTGCGCAACTTGATCGAATCGCTCTGGGGCTCGATGTGGATGTCCGAGGCATTGCGCCGGATTGCGTCCTGGATCAACTCATTGACCAGCTTGATGACCGGTGCCTCGCTGGCCAGCTCCTTGAGGTGGCGGATGTCTCGATCCAGCAACACCGTGTCCCGGGTTTCGTAGCGCGACGCGGCTTCGTTGAGGTCCTCGTCGAGCACCAGGCTCAGCACTTCGTCGATGTCCTGCTGAAGGCCGAGACGGATCTTCATCGGTCGCTTGCCGATGACGAAGGAAAGAGCCTCGGCCAGGCCCGGTACAAAGGGATCGTTGATACAGATCTCGATGAATTCCTCGCTGTCGGAAACAACGATCACCCGATGCTGTTCGAGAAATCTGCGGTTGAACAGATCCTCGGCTATACGCTGGCTGGGGTAGCGCTCGCGAGGCAAGAGTTTCAGATCCATGCGGCGACCGAGGAACTCGAGGAAGTCGCGCTCCGACAACATGCCCATTTTCAGCACCAGTTGCATGATGGTCAGATCCGTCTGCCCGGATTCCAGCAGCATCCGCAACTTGCCCGCTTCCTGGGAGGAGAGCAGGCCTTCCTCACACATGCATTGAAATACGGCCTGCGCCTCGGCGGAAAAAACACGCAAGGGTGGAGAGCGGTTATCCGAACCCGTTTCCGATTCCAGTTCGTTCAAGCCCTCATCCCTTGTTCTGGTTTTCAACATCTTGCAACACTCCTGCAGTCATGCTCCGAAACGCAGAAAGCCACCGCACCGGAAATCCGGTGCAGTGACTGTCCACGTTGCCTGGGGAGGATCGATCACCCCTTGCGTCCAGGCCTATCGGACTTTCACCTTGACCTTGGCCGATCGGCGAGAGAAATCGCCGGTAACCAGGTCCTTCAGCTTGTAGCGGAAAACATCCTTGCCGCTGAAGCCGGCATCCGGGATGTATCGGATCGCTCCGCTGACCGTCATCTCCAGGGTGCCGTGCTTCGGCTGCTGGGTGATGACGATACCATTCGGATCCAGGTCGCTATCCTTGTCGCGGTCATTCTTGAGAACATCGATCAGTACCGCCTGGCCGCTGCGAGTACGCGCCCGGTCGTTGTTGACCTTGGGCGGATCCATCTTCGGCAGCACCTTGATCAGCACCTCGCCGATGGATGATCCGAACTCGTTGTAGGCTTCGTAGACGAATCGGTCATCATCCTCGTCATCACCATTGTGGGTATAGATGAAGGTACCGTCCTCGAAGACCTGGATGGAACCATGCTCCGGGTACTCGGCCAAACCAGTATAGAGCAGGGATCCCGGCGAATCGTTGGCCAGCACACCAAGGATCGGATTGCCGGAGATATCCAGCACGCCACCCTCGGTCACCTGGTATTCGTCCTTGACCGTTACCGGCTTGTCGCCGACCGGCGTGCTGCTGCCGCCACCCGCTCCGGGATCACCCGGCGTGTAGTTGCCGCCGCTACCCAGCGCCGCGCTGACCGAAATGATCAGATTGGCCTCGGCTCTTGCTCCGGATCCGTCCTCGATCTGGTAGGCAATCACTTCCTGGCCCTCGCTCAGCGGTTCGAAAACGATGACCTGTTCCTGGGCCGTCATCAGTCCAAGGCTCGAGTTGCCGACACCGACTATGGAGATACGCGGGGAATCGACATCCGAGTCATTGGCCAAGGCACGAATCTCGACCTTCTGACCAACACGAACCTGCACCTTGTCATCCATGGCGACCGGAGGATCATTGACCGGCACCACATTGATGACCACGCCCGCGGTGGAGCTTTCGCCATCGGCATTGGTCAGCGAATAGATCAGCGAATCCCGATTCTGCTCGGAGCCGTCATGGCGATAAGTGAAATCACCCTGACCGTTGTCCACCAGTTCGCCCTTGCGCGGATAGCTGAGGATGGTCAGACTCGCTCCGCTGGCGTTGATATCGTTTGAGCGAAGCAGGGCCAGAAGATTGTCGAGACTCCCTTCCTCCATGACCGTTACTTCGTCACGACGGGCGCGTGGTTCGTTGCCGTCCGGCACCGGTGCCACATAGGCTGGATCCGGTGCCACCTCGAAGCGCAGGACCATGCCATTGTTGTTGCCGTTGGCAATCTCGCTGCCCGCGGCCAACAGGGCAACCGGACCATTCACTGCCCCATCCGGATTGCTGATGGCCATGGCGCTGTCGATCATGCGGAAGACGCCCCCCGAGCTCGGCGGCAGCGGCGTACCACCAAAGGGGTCCAGAACGCCATTGATGTTCAGATAGGCATCGCGCACCTTCAATGGCGGCAGTTCCAGCGTGTATTGCCGGCGACTGGAGGGATAGGGCTTGCCATCCTCGGCAATGATCTCGAAATCCGCCTCGAATATGGTCGGGATATGGATCTTTTGGCCGGCATTGAAGAAGCGCAACAGCGGATTGAGGTTCGGCGGCAGCTTCACGGTCAGGATATCGTTGTACTCGTAAGTGATCGGCCCCGTTCCCGGATCAATGCTGACAAGAAAATATTTCGGTGCATAATCGATGGTGCTCTTCATGTCTGCGTCGGTATACATGCCGGGACCAGTATTGGGATAGGGATCGGCATTTTCGTGCAGCTGGCGATCGATTTCGTAATAGAACAGGGTGATGTCCTGGCTATAGGGCTTTCCGGGATAGGCTTCGGACCCGGCCACCTCGTCATTGATCACAGCGCCGAACAACCCCATCTGAACCTGCACCTGCTGATGGGTACCACTCTGGTACATATAGCTGCCGGGTGGAAGATCGTTCCAGCTGTAGGTCACGCTGCCACCACCGGCTGCAGCCTCTGCATCGAAGGAACGCACCCGGGGAATGGATTCGCCCGCAGGTGTAAAGGTCACCGGCGCCATCGGCTTGACCGTGCCCGGTATGACAACGGAGGTCGGCCGAGGCAAGGTGTTGTACACGGTAAGATCCAGACCGGTATAGCCATCGGGAATGACGATGCTGGGCCCGGGCGAGGTTGGCGTGTTGACGCATTCACCGGTAGCACCAATGCCGCCAGCGGCATAGCCCCACATGCGTACCGGCGTCGCCGTCGGGTCGCTGTTCAAGGTTTTATCGAATCGCCCGACGCAGAGTTCCTGCTGGAAGTTTGCGGCAAGAGCCGATGCGCTGGAGCCCAGGAAAAGGACTCCCAGTATTGCGGCTGATAGCTCGGAATGTTTCATTCTCTTTCTCCTTCTCTCGCTCATTGGCGTCGATTGACGATCATCATGGTCAGCATGCCGCCGGGGTAGATGTTATTGTTGGTCAACTCACGCTCCGAATGGGAATGCCACATGAAGACCATGCCGCCGTTCGGGTTCAGGCCTCCTTCGCCCACCGGCAGGGTACCCATGTCGCCGAGATAGGGGCTGCCGCCGTAGAACCCGCCAAAGCCCAGATCCTGGTTCTCCGGAAGCACAACCGGCATGGTCTTGCCGTGATCGGCGCACCATTCCCAGCTGTTGTCGTCGTAGCCGTCAAGATCGCCGACCACGCCAGTGCGGTTGTTCACGGTATCCACGCAGGCATGTGGAGATTCGGGGTTATAGATATCCCAGCCCATGTTCTTTCCGGTCCATTCGAAAATCAGGTCGGCAGTGGAACCGGGGAATACATTCTGGGTGTAATCGCCGACTGCGGCATTGAGCGGGAAGCCGTCGCGACCCACCTGGCGGAAATGATTGCCATGGGTATGCAGCGGATGCTGGTTGCGTCCAATGTTGATCACGCGAAGCAGAACCCGCTGACCCGGGAACATCGTGACCAGGGATCCGTAAGGCTGATGAGGCAATTCCGGTACGAAATGGGGAGCCAGGGTATCCGGGGCATTCCGACCATTGAAGAAGAACAGTACCGACTTGTAGCTGGCATTGTCCCATTGATCCAGGGCGTTGTTTTCGGCCAGGTAATGCAGCTTCGGGTCCATCTCGCTCATGAAGAACAGGTATTCCTTGTCATAGGCCGTGGCGGGATCGTTGTACACCAGACCACCACCGGCATCGACTCTCGTAGCTGGCGTTTGCGGGCGCACGATCAGTGCTCCGGCAAGCCCCATATCCACCTGGATCTGCGGATTTTCTCCGCTTTCGTAAAGGAAGGTTCCAGGGCGAGTCGCTGTGAAGGTATAGGTAATCGATTGCACGCCGTTGTCCGCGGCGACCACATTCGCACCTTCGGCAAATGTGCCGTGACATCCCGACGGTGTCAGTACGCCAATATCGCAGGTTTTACTGATGTTGGCCTGGCCTGGAAACACCAGGGATACCGGCTGTGGCACATCAACGTTGTAGACCGTGATTTCAACCATGTCGCCTTCGTTTACGATAATCGTCGGTCCCGGGTACTGGGCCGGGCCATCGGGACTGTCGGCAAATCCCCAGATTCGCAGGCTGTCACCATCCGGAGTGCTGATCTGAGCCTGCTTGGCATAGAGTTTCACGACATTGAGTTCCAGGCCGGGGATCTCCGCCCGAGCGGTGATCGAGATGGCCAACATGCAGAGCAGGCTCAGCGCCCGTCCGATGCAGTAGTTGCTTGTTCTGTTTTTCATCACTCTCTCCGCTTGTTCAAAGGACCGGAGCCTTGACCACAATCTCGGTCATGGCGCCACCGAAGCTCTGCTGGTTGTTGCTCAGCTCGTGCAGCTCGGTGATGTACATGTAATAGGTGCCGGGCGCGACGCCCTCGGTATCGATGATGACATCGTAGGATTCACCGCCACCGAGATTGACCGATGAGGTCTGGTATTTTTCCACCAGCTCCTTGGCCCCCTGGGCCACCACCTGCATCGGCAGGCCCAGCGCCATGACGGTGTAGAACTTGGTGGTGCTCACATTGGAGATCCGCACCAGCAGTCGCTCACCAACGGTCACTTCACGCCCGCTGGTCACCGGTTGGCTGTTCTGTCCGTTGGGGTTGTAAGGCGTGGCGTTCTCGATCTGGGCAGGTCCTGCATTGGCTCCGGTGTAGAAATTCTCCCCCTGTACCGTTGCCGGGTATCCCCGGCCGTTGAACAACGCATAGGTATCGCGCATGTCCGCAAAGGGAAGGGGCTGGGTATTCATGCTGGCGTCATGGAAAACCGGATCGAAACCCGTGAGCTGCAAGGGCAGTTCCACGTTGTAACCTGTTGATCCATCGCCATCGTTGTAGGCAAACTTGGTATAGACCCGCCCGCTTCCGGCCGGATATTCGATTGCCTGGCCATCTTGGGCCGGTCTCACGAAGAGGTTGCCGATCATGCCCATCTGCATGTGTTCTGCCGCTTCCACATGGCAGTGATAGAGATAGGTACCCGGTTCCTTGATGTTGTAGTAATAGGTCAGGGTCGCGCCGGCATTGATGGCGATGGAGGCATCCGGCACCCCGTCGAACACGCTCGAGGCGTTGGGGAAGCCGTGGAAGTGCACCGTATGCCCGTCGAACAGATCCGGACGCTGGGTAAAGCCGGCATTGGTCAGGGACAGGAAGAATTCCTGGTTTTCCTTCAATTCGATGGTCGGGGCCGAGATCTGTGCGCCGAGCAGGCCGGCATCGACGGCATCTTCGGGTGGCGTACCGGTTATGTCCTTGAAACCGAAGATGTACTGCAACTTGCCGTCGGCCATGTTGCTGAATCCGTCACTGGCGACCAGGTGCATGCATTTGACCTCCCGGTTGGGATCCGGATTGTCGATCACTGCATCGCCGTCATCGTCACCGGGGCATTGCACGAAGACCGCGGCCTGCGTTGCGGGCGTGGCCATCAGCAGGGCAATGGCCAGGGACAAGCTGCCCCCGTATCCAAGCATTTTCTTCATTGTTCCATTCCTCGTGTCTCGAGCCTGACCGCTCTGGTTCACTTGTTTGCCTGAGATTGCTGCTTTCATGGTTATTGCACCTCGTCCGAACCGATATCCACCGTTCCCACGATGCCCTCCCCGTCGATATCCAGGTTGGCCCCGCCACCCCGATTACCCCGGCCGGCGTCGATGGAAACCGCAGTCGGCAGAAGGTGATAATCGGAAGGCACTTCGATCCCGTTATTCAGTCCATCGATATCGTTGATGGACAGGGGTGCCCAGCGCACATCGATCCAGTTGCCACCTTCATCCAGTGCCGGAGCCACCTTGATGGTCTGGAACTCCACCGGTGACGGACCCGCGAAGGGACTGCCGTTGACATAGGGCGTGACAAACTCGTCTGCTGGGGTTGCCCCGTCGATGTTGCTGTTGTGATAACCGGTGGCATCGGTCAGCAGCGAGTAACGCGGATTCAACCGGGCGCCATTGATCGAGGGCACCACGCCGAGGTCGATATAGCTCGGCGTACCCACCACCGGATCGATCAGCGAGTTGCTGGCCAGGTCGTAGATGCGCGAGCGGTTGTGCAACAGGATGTTGTTGCGCAGGAACGGGTTGGAATAATAGGTGCCATAACGGGCGACCTGGTTGTTTTCCGGGCGGATCAGCCCGGCAATGCTCACGTGGGCCCGAGCGGCAATACCGGCAACCTGGGGCACGGACTGGGATGGATTTCCGGGAACAAAGGCTGCACCCGCCGTCGCCGTGCTCTCGTTGTTCACCAGCGTGTTGTTGGTGATGAACACACGCGCCGCATCCTTAAGCGATATGCCTCCACCGGCTACACCCGCGACATTGTTGACGATGCTGTTGTCGCGGATGATCACCCTCCACCACTTGTTGGGCTCGTTGTCCTGCTTGACGATATCCTGCCCGTTGACCCTGCGCAGGGCGATGCCCGCACCGTCACCGGCTCCGGCATGGTTGCCCTGAATCAGATTGCGCTCGATGGTCACATGGCCGGCGCCCTCGCTGATGTTGCCGCCGTTGAGATCATCGGCGCCGGCAATCAGAATGCCGCCGCCATCGGTCTCGCCGGGCATCTGGCGGAAGGACTGGTTGAACAGAATCTGGTTGTCGCGGATCTTGCCACCGGTGCTCAGACCCAAGTGACCGATACCGGCTCCATCGGTCTTGGCGAAGTTGCCACAGATCAGGTTGCTCTCGATGCGGTAGTTGCGCGAACCGGTGTAAAGGGCGATACCGCCACCAGCGCCGAAGAACACGCCATTGCGACTGATCATGTTGTGATGGATGCGAATGTTGCGGTTCTTAGCATCGGGATGCTTCACACCATTGTTGGTCTGCTGGCGCACGGTGTTGTGGCCGAGACGAATGCCGCCACCGTAGGTACCCTGGTTTCCGGTGATCAGGTTGTTGCTGATCGTGAAGCCCTGGATATAACCGTTGAGGAAGATCCCCCCGCCGGTGGATGCCCCGGTGATGGTGAAGCCATCGATGCCCGAGGGACGACCGTTGGTGAAGCGGTTGGGTCCAAAGCTCTTGCCGGCCACCATCAGTCCCGGTCCTTCCTCGGTTACGAACAACTCGGCCAGTTCCTGTCCCGGAATCAGATCAAAGGCTGCCTGTACATTGAGTAGATTCAGCACCTTGTCACGCCAGCGGGTAACCTTTTCCGCGGGTACGCTGCGCGCATTGATGATGGTGGAATAGGCGCCGGCACCCTGCAGGCGGACCGGCTTGGTCATCACCGGCAACTCGTCGTAGGTTCCCGGAGCGACCAGGATCAGGTCACCGCGGTTGGCGATATCCAGCGCATCCTGGATCGGTGTATCTCCAGCCTGCTGGGGCGGATTGACAACACGAACCGTTGCCCCAGGAACCGGAAGCGGTCCAACGGTCACGGTTACGCCCATGGGTGAGGCCATGCCGTTGGCCTTAACCACCTGAAGCTGGTAGCGGCCGTCCGGAATACCGGCGGGTACGGCCGCCTGGATCACGATATCCGTCCAGCTGGCGATGGTCATGTCGCGGGCAAAACCGTTTTCATCGACCAGGTAAACCATGCCTTCCTGGTCCGGCGGTCCGAAGCCGTAGTTGCGCACGATGAACTTCTGCGTCAACTCGTCGGAGGACGGATTGGGCACCGAACGGATACCGGCAGATCGAATGGTCAGCATGCGATCGGCATCCAGCGGGGCATTCTGATCCGGCACATAGGCGGCCGGATACCCGGGGCTGCTGACCTCGCTGATCATCGGTGTCTGATCGGCTGCTTCACAGTCGAGCTGCTTGCCGGAACCGGCAAAGGCCGAGACCGGAACCACCGGGGTATCCAGGTAGGTGGTGCCACCCGGCATGTACTGGAAGGTATAGCAGAACTGACTGTACTGCGGGTTGTAGTTCGGATCGACAATGCGCTGTGGCAGGTTCGATCCCGGAGTGTAAGCCGGATTGTCCACCAGGCCCGAGTCGTTCATGCAGGCCGTCACCATGTTCGGCGATACACCGGAGGGACTGGCGATATTGACCGTGTAGGTTGAAGGCAACAGGGCATTGAACTTGCCATACTGGTCCGTATAGACCCGGGTGATCTCGTGACCACGGAAGTCATAGAAGGCCACGGGCAGCCAGGGCGGCGAGAATTTCTCGCCAAAGGTCGGTGAGTTCGGGTTGAACTCGTTGGCGAGATCGTTGATGACGCCACCCACCACATGAGCCGCTTTCGGCACCTCGGTGAAGTAATGGAAGTCTGCGGCAGCATTGCGGCCATCGGCCACGCGGATCTGCTTGGTGTCACAAAGGGGTCGAATGTCGCCAGCGTAGGGAGCGGCAAAATCGGCCGGATCGCCGGGAACCACCTGTACACCACCAACGGTAACCTGGCTCAGCAAGTCCGGCACCAGATGGTCTTCACCGACACAGATCGGCGGAAGCAGTTGCGGAACCGCGTATTCCTCGCCGAAATCGACATTCTTGTCTTCTTCCTTCAGCAGGGTGTAACCCGGCGGCGTATAGGATTGCACGATGTACATGCCGGCATTCAGGTTCTCGGAAAACGCATAGCCGCCATCGAAGACTCCGGGACGGACCTGGTTCCAGTTGCGCAGACCATCGAAACACTTGGCATCGTCCAGGCCCGGCAGGGAATTGGCGCCGAGGCAGCCCGTAGGCAGGTTGTCATCCCAGCTGTCGCTCCAGGTGACCTCGATCGCATCCCCCTGATCGAACACGCCATTGCCGTTGCGGTCGATATCCTCGGGTCCGGGACCGCCGTTGCCATTGGCCCAGCCGAGCGGATAGTTGTCCACATCGGCGAGCTGGATGCCCGGTTCACCGTTGATGTCGTCGATGACCTTGTCGCCCTGGCTTACCGGGTTGCCATTGACATCGAGGAAATCCTGATAAAGGGCTACCTGGACACGCGGTATGCCTGGCTCCCATGCCTCTGCCACGGCATAGCGGGGATCGTCCTCGGCACGAGTTACGGCATAGACGATGACACCGGTAATGCCCCCGTTTTCACCGGGTGCATAATTGGCCTTGCCGAACTCCATGATGTTCTTCTGGCCAAGAAATCCCTGGAAGGCCTGGGTCAAAACCGGTCCGGTTTCAGTTCGGGATTTACCCCCGTCAAAGGTACAGGGGCTATTGCTCACTCCGATACCATTGGCATTCGGAATACAGGTCGGCAGGCTACTGTCAACGGCTGGCACAAGCCCGGTTTGTTGCAGATCCGGCGAATATCCACCGGCATCGGTGGTAAAGGTCGCACCGGTCGCCTTGAAGTTGGCGAAATCTACCTCGGCGACCAGCCAGTGGAAGAACGGGAATACCTCTCCGTGGGGTGCTTCGCCATTCACATCGATCGGCACGGATTTGTACATGCGGCCGTCGCGAAAACGCAGGTTGGTGGCCGAGGAGTCGGCATGCAAGGGCACATCATCCACAGCCGGGTTGTCACAGGCCGGTGTCTGGCAATCGCGGAAACCATTCTGATTGCGGTCGAAGAACACCAGCGTGTCAATCTTGTGGAACCAGTTGAAGATTGGAATATCGCCCAGACCACAGTTGTTGCTGGTGTCGCAGGAAATATTGGTCGGCGTACTGCCATTGGGGTTGGAGACCAGCTGCTGCGTCAGCGCGGAAACGGTGTATCCATCCACATCATTGCCGGTCACGGTGAACGGATGATTGGCGATAACCGCGTCCAGACCATCGTCCCAGATCGAGAGGCTGTAGGACCCGGCCGGGATATTGTCTACGCTGAAGGTGGAATCGTCGTTGCACTTGCCGGAGTAGATGGTCTTTCCGGCAATACCGATATTGACCGCAATGCGGCAACCGGGGAAAGGCGTGCCGCTGGCAAACTGGAAACCGCCGACCACAGGCCGGGACATGTGGTTGTCGACAATGCGACCGTTGATGGTGGCACCACCCGGATTGGCTGCAACGCCTTCACAGGAATTGTTGACTTGCAACTGACCCTGGGCATCGTAGTACTGATCCATTATCCCCGGGTCTCCACTGAGACAGTCGAAATTTCGTACAAAACCGATGAATACATGGGGACCGGGTGGGCCAAATTCGACGAATTTTTCCGGTTCGTTGGCTTTCACCCAGGCATCGATGGTGCGTGTACCCTCGATAGTCGAGGTCTGGATCCACAGGGGCTTGCCCGGATTCGGACCGGTCGGAGGCACAACCTCAACCCCGTACTTGCCAGGCGGCAGATTCTTGATTACCAGGTAACCGTTGGCATCGGGTGTCAGCACGAAACCGTTGGTGGTATCGGGCATGGAAACAATATTGCCGGCGGCGTCATACTCGGTTCCGAGAGGATTTCCGTAGGCATCCTGGGTTACGCGTCCACCGGCCATACCGTACTGCCCCGCCGGGTCGAACAAGGTGACCGAGAAAGGCACCTTCTGTCCATTGATGATGGAATGGGAGAGGAATCGCTCACCCAGGTCTATGGAACCATTGACTGGATTGTTGTCTTCAAAGATGCGAATGCTGATCTGTGCAGTCGGAATCGGGAAACTGTTGACGACCACCTGCTTGCTGACCACTCCAGTACCGACCGACACCGGAACGCCACCCAGAGTATGTCCCGAAAGCGGCAGTACCGATACGAAGTAGTCCTTGTTGTCCGGCACTTCGATGGTCACCGTATCGGTGCTGGTCGAACCCTTGATGCCAGTTCCGTCCACACCCACGGCCACAGGCGAATGACTGCGGTGGAAGTCGAAGGACAGGCTGCTCAGATCCGGAGTGCCCGGCTGCGGCTTGAAGGTTTGATCCTCTTCCACCAGGTAGCGGAAACCGGAAACCGGTGCCAGATTCTGGTTGACGACGGACAACTGGATCTGGGCGGCCTGCACGGGCTGCAACAGAAACAGTATTCCCAGGACGATCGCAAACAAAGAACCGATGGCTCCGCTGGACGAATATGATGCCTTTCTCATTGTATTTTCCCCTGTACATTCGCATGTCGGTTGCAGGATCAAGGCCAGCCATGACAAAACGGCCAATTTCCATTGCGCCCATATTGCTACGGACGGTCCAGAGGGGAAATACACGGATCAGTGGATTCGGTACGCTTTTTTCCCGTATTTGCGACACGATTAATGCGCATATGCAGGTAGATATATTTGTATTTGCGGGTAGTTTTTATCCACCTTCTCCGTTTTTTCATTTTTTTATTGTTTCTTGATGCGTTTCACGCTATTCAGAAGGCAGAAAATAGACTATGCGTATTCATGCAGAAGTGGGATTGTTTTCCCGCACAACTGGAGAAACAGACATGCAATGGAACCGGATCTCTGTCGCTGTACTTTTTCTGGCACTGGGCTCGCTTCCCGTGTCAATGGTTGCCCTAGCCGGTGAACAAAACCCGGACTCGGCGCATCAACCGCGAAGTTTCACGCCCCGGCTGGCAGATATGCAGCTGACCAACCAGCTCGGCCAGACCATCCCGCTGTCGCAGCTGATGGATCGGGATAACAATCTCCTGTTCGCCTTCTTCTTCACCCAGTGCATCACCATCTGCACGACCACAACCTTTACCCTCAAGTCGGTGGAACAGGCCGTGCCGGCCGACACCCTGTTGGCCATGATTTCCATCGACCCGGATAATGACAACCCGGACGTTCTGGCCGAGTACGCACGAGAGCACCGTTTGAAAGCGCCCCGCTGGCAATTGCTTACCGGCAACAAGAAGGATCTGGAAAACCTGCAGCGCAGTCTCGCTTCCTATCGCGGCAACAAGATGAATCACAACACCTCGATTTTCGTGAAAAAATCGGGCAGTTCTGCCGTAACCGAGGTAACCGACAACTTCAAGATCATTCCCAGACTTTTCAAACAGGACTAAAACCAGCACTCATTTGACATGCAGATACAGTCGCAACATGGAATCGTCAGCTCGATCATGATGGAACCCTTTTCCGGCACACCGGACTCCTTCGGCTTCCGCGACCGCCTGCTCTCATCGGCGAGCACGCAGACCGATATTCACCCCAGTCAGCGTATCGATGTATTCGACGAGGCCCTGCTCACCTTCGAGTCCCTGGAGCAGGCCCTCGACTACCTGACCAAGGTCATCGATCTTGCCACCTCAGATCCCTTGATGGCCAGCCAGTGCGTGGAACTGCGCTGCGGCCTTTGCTGGGGCGAATACTTCACTCACTCGGAGCAGTTCTACGGACCGGCGGTCAATCTCGCAACCCAGCTTTCCTTCCAGTCACGCAAGAACGAGATCCTCATCGGCGGAATGAACTGCGAGGTGGTCAAGCAATACATGGATGCCCGCAGTCATCTCGAATGCTTCATCCGCGACGAGAACGAACATCTGGTATCCATCGCCCTGGCCGAGGCCGATTCGACCATCACCCAAATGAAGCTGGTGCAGTTGACCATCAAGTCCGAGAATTTCCGCCAGAGCTACACGCCACAACGGTTGCTGACCCTGGCCGTCGGTCGCTCACCGGCCTGCAACATCCATATCAAACAGGATCATGTATCCAGGCATCATGCCACCCTGACCCTGAAGGACGACCAACTCTTTCTCGAGGACCACAGTGCCAACGGCACATTCGTCTATACCGAAGACCAGGAATTCTTTCTCTC
Organism: Gammaproteobacteria bacterium; assembly: GCA_015494335.1. Taxonomy (GTDB): domain Bacteria; phylum Pseudomonadota; class Gammaproteobacteria; genus S144-22. Next base: position 16,339 of record WGBK01000285.1, read on the forward strand.
GCGGGAAGGCATGAAACTGGGGCAGAAGGGTGAATTGTCTTTCGGCGCCAAGGCCGAGGACTACCCTTCCCTGATCATCAGTTTCCGCTTCCACGGCCCGGGGGAGGAAACCGGCGAATACGAGATCTGTGGATACACCGCAAACCCGTAAGCAACAGCAACCAGCCGATCCAGTCCAGGGCGCCACCACCGCCGGATGAGGTCGACCCACTGTTGTCACCGGTCTGATTCCGTGGCGTGGCGACTCCGCCAGGATCCCTGATCAGGCCATTGGCCAGTCCGTCGCCGTCGTTCGGCCCGCCATCCTCGATCCACAGCAACACGCATTCATCCCCCTTATTCAGACCGGCGCGATACAGATTGGAGCCGGGTTCCGGACAGCCCTGCAAAGTCGATCGGGCCGAAGCCACGGAGTTGTTCGCATCCTGCTGAAAATCCTGCCAACCGGATGCCATCAGCTTCCGATAAACGGCGGCATCGCCAATTGGCGCCAGCTGGGGCAGCACCACGGGGACCGATTGTCCGGCCCAGGCCAAGCCTCCGATCTCGAAGTCGAACAGCCCGGACTCGAAATCATGGCTTTGCTGTGCCGGATCGATCGCTGCAAGAGGCGACTGGTTCCAGTACTGTTGCAGGTCGTCCAGGCTCAGGCCGACAGAGGCTCTACCCAAGCCGAAGGCCGTCGGTCCCAGCCTCAGACGCAATCTGGGCAGTGTTTGCAGACGAAGTTCGGGCTGCATGTCATCGGCAGCAAGGAAATGCCCGGCCTCGTCGGCATCGAGATAATCGGGGATCCCGTCCTCGTCACCATCGTCATAGCCCTCCTCCCGATCATTGAGGCCATCGCCATCCTGATCCATTCCGGCTGACAGTGCAGGTAAATTGGAAACCACGCGCAACAGAATCTCGGTTCGGGACATCATTTCCGGAACGCCATCGTCGGTCGCAACCAGCACAAGTGGATATTCTCCGGGCTGCAGCGAGGAAGGATCAAACTGCCATACCGCCCCGGGTGTCTGCCCCAGCAACAGTCTTTCATCGGAAGCAGACCAGTCCAGGCTGTGCGTATCCGCCGCATTGACATCCCGGATCTGAGAGGACACCGTGACCATTCCGCCGCTCGGTTGAATCCAACGCACCGTCATGCCTCCCTGGCTGACATGAATGGCCGGCAAGGGAGCCTGATTCTCCGTAACCAGCCATACGCGATGCACGGTTGACTGCCCCGCTCGAACATTACCGCCCTCGATCCACTCGAATACCAGGGCCTCGTCTTGAAAGTCAGGCGGTATCGAAAATGCAATTTCGCCACTGCGACTGCCCGCAGGCACTGTTACCAGGCCTTTGTTCAACAGCACCCGGCCGGAGAGCTGTTCCGAGACCCGGTAGTGGAATTCAGCCACATGCAATCGGCTGCCGCCCCCCAGATAGAAGCGTACCCGGATCATCTGTCCCGCTTCAGCCCTTTGGTCCGGCTGGAAATCCAGCACGGGCGAAGTCTCCTGCACCTGCACGCTGCGGGTGACGCTGGCGCTGTTGCCGGCCTGGTCGGTGACGCGGTGGACGACGTTGTAGCTGCCCTGCAGGTCCGTATTGACGCTGCCGCTGACGACGATGGCGGCGCTGAGGTCGCCGTCGACGTTGTCGATGGCGGTGGCGCCGGGGTCGCTGAAGGTATCACCGACATTGACGGTCAGCGAGGCGTTGCCGAGC
>WGBK01000286.1 GCA_015494335.1 Gammaproteobacteria bacterium
CCGTCACTTCCGGCTGCAGGTCGACGATCTCGAACAGGCGCCCGGCAGCGGCATGAAGGCTGCCGAACAGGCGCAGCGCCATCGGCAGGGGCATCACCGCCTCGAAGGCAGCCAGCGACAGCAGTACCAGCATCACCAGCTCGGGGGGATCGATCATCGACTTGCGCAGCAAGCCGATCGCCACCCACAGGCTCAGCCAGGCTGCCAGTTGGGTGAACAGCAGCAGACCGGCCTGGGAAAGGCCATCAAGGGCCGCGAGCCGCTTCTGGGCATCGATCCAGCCACGGCTGCTCACGTCGATGCGTTCCCTCTGCCCGGCCGATGCGCCATGCGCTTCCAGCTCCGCCATGCCCTGCAAGCCGTCCACCACTTCCGTGCGCAGTTTGGAGGCCGCTTCCACCACCCACCTCGCGGGCTGTCGACTCAGACGACCTATGGCCAGGGGCAGTAGCACGCCGGCGCAGAACAGCAGGGTCGCCAGTATGCCGCCGAACAGCGGGTGATAGCCCCAGGCCACCCAGCTGATCAGGCTGCCGCCGACGAGCGCCACCGCCAGCGGCAACAGCAGCCGCAGATAGAAATCCTCGAGCCGGGTGACATCGGCGATCAGGCGGCTGAGCAGGTCGCCGCTGCGGAAACGGTCCAGCGGACTCGGCGTGATCGGTTCCAGGCGGCGGAACAGCCAGCCGCGCAGGTCCGCGATGAAACGCAGTGTCGTTTCGTGGGTCACCACCCGTTCGCCGTAGCGACCCGCCGTGCGCAGGATCGCCATCGCGCGGATCACCGCCGCCGGCGAGAAATAGTTCATGCTGACGCCCGCGGCCCCGGCCAGGGCCATGGCGGCGATGAACCAGCCCGACACCGCCAGCAGGGTCACATTGGCCAGCAGCGTCAGCAGGGAAAGCAGGATGCCCAGCAGCATCCAGCCGCTGCGACCGCGCATCATCCATAACAGGCGCAACAACGGACTCATGCGCCGGCCTCCGCAGCCCGCAGCATGCGCCGGTAGAGACCCTCCCTTGCCGCCAGTTCGTCGTGCCGGCCCTGTTCGACAACCCGCCCCTGGTCCAGCACCAGGATGCGGTCGCAACGACGGACCGTGGACAGGCGATGGGCGACCAGGATCTGGCTGCAATGACCGGCAAGGCGGTCCAGCGCCTCGCTCACCGCCCGCTGACTGTAGCGGTCGAGATGGGCCGTGGGTTCGTCGAAGATCAGCAGCCGGGCCTGGCGCAGGAAGGCCCGGGCCAGGGCCAGGCGCTGCCGTTGTCCGCCGGAGAGGCCATGACCGCCTTCCCCGACCGGCGTATCCAGCCCTTGCGGCAAAGCCTCGACGAAATCCAGCGCATGAGCCTGTTCCAGGGCATCGTACAAGGCTTGCTCGGACACCGAGTCCAGACCCAGGGCCAGGTTCTCGGCCAGGCTGCCGGCGAAAAGCCGTGGCTGCTGGGGCACCCAGGCGATCTGGCGATGCCAGTCGGCCCGCTTCAGATCGCGCAGATCCGCCCACTCCCCAGGTGGATATTCCACCTCGATACGGCCTTGGTCCGGCGGCATGAAACCCAGCAGCAGTTGCACCAGCGTGCTCTTGCCGCTGCCGGAAGGACCCACCAGGGCCAGGCGTTCGCCGGCCTTCAGCTCGAAATCCAGGCCGTCCAGCGCCGACCGCTCGCCGTAGCGGAAATGCAGCCGCCTGGCCCGCAAGCCGAAACTCGCCTCGGGGCGGAAGGAGCGCTGCCCTCCGACCGTTTCCGGTTCCGGTTGCTGCAACAGGTCGAGCATTTTCTCGGCCGCGGCCACGGCTTCCATGCGGGCGTGATAATGGGTACCGAGGGAACGCAGCGGCAGGTAGAACTCCGGTGCCAGCAGCAGCACAAAAAAGGCGGAGCGGAACTCGACCTGGCCGAACAGCAGGCCAAAGCCCAGCAGCACCGCGACCATCGCGATGGATACCGTGGCCAGAAACTCCAGCGCCAGCGAAGACAGGAAGGCCACCCGCAGCACCCGCATGGTGGCCTGGCGGTATTCCTCGGAAAGACGGGCCATCAGGCGGGCCTCGCGACGGCTGGCATTGAACAGCTTGAGCGTGGTCAGGCCCTGCAGGGCATCGAGGAAATGCGCCGACAGGCGCGACAGCTTCTGCCATTGCTGCTGGTTGAGCCGTTCGGTGCCGCGACCGATCAGCACCATGAAGAAGGGAATCAGAGGCGCGGTGACGATCATCACCAAGGCCGAACGGCCGTTGACCGGCAACACGAACGCCAGGATCGCCAACGGAATCCACACGGCCAGCGACATCGCAGGCAGGTAGCGGGCGAAATAGCCTTCGAGAGCTTCCACGCCGTCCACGGTCAGCGTGGTCAGCTCGCCGCTGTGACGGGCGGAAAGGTACAGCGGGCCAAGGCGGTTCAGCTTGTCGAGCAGCCGGGTCCGCAAGCGCTGCTTGACCCGTGCCGCCACGGCGAAGGAAACCCGTTCCGAGCCATAGACCAGCACTGCACGCAGCAGGAACAGTGCCGCCATGGCCCAGAGCAAAGGCAACAGCCCGGCCAGCGGACGACCGTCGAACAGCAGGCCCTGCACCACTTCGGCCAGCAGCCAGGCCTGGCCGATCCACAGCACGCCCGCGAGGCTGCCCAGCAGGATGGCGAGGCGCAACAGTCCGCGCGAAGCGCGGCCCTGCTCGCGCAGAAAGGCCGGTACGGGTTCAGCCATCAACCGAAACGGCGTTCAGCCGCCAGCCTGTCGCTCCCGTACGAGGGCAAGCGGCAACGGCTCAGGACGAGGAGTCGCCGTCTTCATCCATCGTCCCGTCGGCCTCGTACCAGAGCGCGTTGATGATTCCGAAGGACAGCGCCAGCAGCACGCCCAGGATCCAGGTGAAATACCACATGTCGATTCTCCTATTCTTGCGCTCAGTAGGCCGCGAAACGGTTCTTGATCTCGTCCACCGAGACCTTGCCCCACATCTTGTAGTAGTTCCAGGTGGTGTAGGCGATGATGATCGGAACGAAGATGGCCGCGGCCCAGAACATCACCGTCAGTGTCAGCGGGCTGGAAGTGGCATCCCAAGCGATGAAGCTGTGCGACGGATTGCTGCTCGACGGCATGATGAACGGGAACATGGACACGCCGGCGGTCATGATCACGCCGACGATGGCCAGCGAGGAACTGAGAAAGGCCAGCGCCGAACGGCCAACGCCGGAAAACAGCCAGGCCCCGAGCATGCCGGCGAAGCCGAGCAGCGGAAAGACCATCGTCCAGGGCATGACGCGGTAGTTGTCGAACCAGGCGCCCTCGACCTTCTCCACCGTCTTGTGCAGCGGCGAGGTCAATTCGCCGGGGGGCGGCATGTCGATCACGCGATATCCTTCCACCCCCATGGCCAGCCAGATACCGGCGGCGGCAAACAGCAGGATCGACAGCAAGGCCATGCGCCGGGCCGCGACCCGGCTGCGATCCGCCAGTTCGTCGAGGGTACGCATCTGCAGCCAGGTGGCGCCGTGCATCGTCAGCAGGACCACCGACAGCAGGCCCGCCAGCAGCGCAAAGGGATTCAGCAGGGCCAGGAAGGAGCCGGTGTAGAAGGGCCGCAGGAATTCGTCGAGGTGGAACGGCACGCCCTGCAGCAGGTTGCCGAAGGCAATGCCGAACACAAGGGCCGGCACCGCCGATCCGATGAACAGGGCTACATCCCACATCCTGCGCCAACCCGGGTTGTCCAGCTTGCTGCGGTAGTCGAAGCCCACGGGGCGGAAGAACAGCGCGAACAGGGCCAGCAGCATGGCGAAGTAGAAGCCCGAAAAGGCCGCCGCGTACACCGCCGGCCAGGCCGCGAAGATGGCGCCGCCGGCGGTCACCAGCCAGACCTGGTTGCCGTCCCAGTGGGGTCCGACGGTATTGATCATCACGCGCCGGTCGTCATCGCTCTTGCCGATGAACAGCAACAGGTTGCCGACCCCCATGTCCATGCCGTCGGTGACCGCGAAACCGATCAGCAGAACGCCGATCAGCAGCCACCAGACCAGTTTCAGAGTCTCGTAATCGAACATGCTTCATCCTCCGGTTGTGGCCGTGGCGGCCGTTTCATGGTGATAGCGACCCGTGTGCAGCGAACTGGGCCCCTTGCGCGCGAAATGGATCATCAGCCACATCTCGATGATCAGCAGCACGGTATAGAAGACAAAGAAGCCAGTCAGCGACAGGATCAGGTCTTCCTTGGTCAGGCTCGAGGCGGCGAGGAAGGTCGGCAGGATCTCGCCGATGGCCCAGGGCTGTCGACCGTATTCGGCGACGAACCAGCCGGTCTCGATGGCGATCCAGGGCAGCGGCAGCCCAAGCAGACACAGCCACAGCACCCAGCGCTTCTGCGGAATCAGGCGCCGCGCGTTGTAATAGAAGGCAAGCACGAAGATCAACAGCATGGTGAAACCGCTGGCCACCATCACGCGGAAGGACCAGAACACCGGCGCTACATGGGGGATCGAATCCTTCGCCGCCATCCTGATCTGCTCCTCGGTGGCGTCGGTGACATTCGGCGTATAGGCCTTGAGCAGCAGTCCGTAGCCGAGATCGTCCTTGTACTCGTCGAAGAAGGCCTGGTTCTCGGCCGTGTCCTCGCCGCCTCTCAGCTTCTGCAGCAGGCCATAGGCCAGCATGCCGCGACGGATGCGCTCCTCGTTGTGCTCGATAATGTCTTTCAGACCGGTCACCTGCTCGTCGAGGGAACGGGTGGCGATAATGCCCATGACATAGGGAATCTTGAGCGCCGCATCGGTTTCCTGTGTCTCCTGGTTGGGCAGGCCGAACAGGGTAAAGGCCGCTGGCGCTTCCTCGGTTTCCCATTCGGCCTCGATCGCCGCCAGCTTGACCTTCTGCACATCGCCGATCTCGTAGCCCGATTCGTCACCGAGCACGATCACCGAAAGCACCGAGGCCAGTCCAAAGCCGGCAGCAACAGCAAAGGAGCGCTTGGCGAAGGCCAGGTCACGCCCCTTGAGCAGGTACCAGGCGGAGATCGACAGCACGAACATGGAACCGGCCACATAACCCGCCGATACCGTGTGGATGAACTTCACCTGCGCCACCGGGTTGAGAATCAGGTCGGTGAAACTGCTCATCTCCATGCGCATGGTCTGGTAGTTGAACTCGGAACCGACCGGGTTTTGCATCCAGCCATTGGCAATCAGGATCCACAGGGCCGAGAGGTTGGTACCCATCGCGGTGAGGAAGGTCACCGCCAGGTGCTGGCGCTTCGACAGCCGCTCCCAGCCGAGGAAGAACATGCCGACGAAGGTCGATTCGAGGAAGAAGGCCATCAGCCCCTCGATCGCCAGCGGCGCGCCGAAGACATCCCCGACATAATGGGAGTAGTAGGCCCAGTTGGTACCGAACTGGAATTCCATGGTCAGGCCGGTGGTCACGCCGAGGGCAAAGTTGATGCCGAACAGCTTGCCCCAGAACCGGGTCATGTCCTTGTAGACTTCCTTGCCGGTCATCACGTAGACGCTTTCCATGATCACAAGGATCCACACCAGACCGATGGTCAAGGGTACGAAAATGAAGTGGTAGAGTGCCGTCGCGGCGAACTGCAGCCGCGACAATTCGATGAATTCCGGATCAAACATGCGTTTTCCCCTGTCCGTTGTTTTTTTCCATGCAAACCCGGCCCCGTCAGGCCCGGATGCGGTTATTATTTTTCAAGCGCCCTTTTTTCTAGTCTTTGGGCTTGGGCGGCGGCAGCGGCAAATCGGCCACCACCGCCTGCGCGGCCTTGAGCGGATCCGTCTCCGAAGTGGTGACCACCCGAATGCCTCGCGCTGCCATTCTACGCTTGAAACCCTCCCCACATCCAGCCGTAATCAACACATCGGCCGAATCCACCGGGTGAACATCGCCCTGAAAGGCATGCACGGACATCTCCCTGGGCAGATCCAGACGCTCGCATTCCAACAGTTCGGAAGCCGAATCGCCACAAAACATTAAAAATCTTCTGGTTTTTCCCGCATGCCCGGTAATCTTGCGGAAATTCTGACTGGTGACCGCGATTTTCATGCCGTTTTCCCCAGGTTATCTTGTTTCAGTGAGTTCCATTGTCGCACAGTTTCGCCCGCGGCGTGGAAGGCACGGCCAGCTGCATCACGGCAATCCTGCCGCCCAGGCCGCACAAACCGCGATCCTGACCGCCTGTCGGCCAGAGACGCCTGGTCCGATCTCCCTGTGAAACAGCCCACACCGGATCAGCAGGCTGCCAACTAGAATTCCAGATCAGATCAACCTGCATCCGAACCATGAGCACCACCACGACCTTGACCGCCCGTCACGACGACGAAGACAAGACCCTGTTCCTGACCGCCAGGGAGCGCTTGCGCTATTTCGGCGACAGCCCCCTGCCCCGCCCCGCCGAAGAACCGCCGCGCGACCGACGGCTGCTGCGCCTGTTGCGCCTGCTGCGCCGCCGCTGAGGCGACTGGCCTGGACCCGCTGCCGGCGCTACACTGAAGGGCTACTGTCAGCGAGGTAAACCATGAAGATCGGATTCATCGGACTGGGCGTGATGGGGCGCCCGATGGCCCGTCGCCTGCTCGAGGCCGGCTATTCCCTGTACGGCTGCGCCAATGTCTCCGAGATCGACCCGGAACTGATTGCCGCCGGACTCAAGGTCTGCGATTCACCGGCCGAGGTCGCCAGCCACAGCCAGCTGCTCATCACCATGCTGCCCGACACCCCCGATGTCGAGCGCGTGCTGCTCGGCGAACAGGGGGCGCTCGAAAGCCTGCAGCCGGGCAGCCTGATCATCGACATGAGTTCCATTTCTCCCGCGGCCAGCCACGGCTTCGCGCATCGGGCCTACGAAAGGGGCTGCGAATACCTGGATGCCCCGGTCTCCGGTGGCCATCTCGGGGCCGAACAGGGCACTCTTTCGATCATGGTGGGCGGCGACGAGCAAAGCTTCAAACGGGCCTTGCCGGTGTTCGAGATCCTCGGCCAGAACATCACCCGCGTCGGCGAGGTCGGCAGCGGCCAGGTCTGCAAGATCGCCAACCAGATCATCGTCGGACTCAACATCGAAGCCGTGGCCGAGGCCCTGGTCTTTGCCGCCCGCGCCGGCGCCGACCCGGGCCGCGTACGCAAGGCGCTGATGGGTGGTTTCGCCTCTTCCCGGGTGCTCGAGGTGCACGGCGAGAAGATGCTCGAACGCCGTTTCGAGCCCGGCTTCCGCGTCGACCTGCAACGCAAGGACCTGAACCTGGCCCTCGACGCCGCCCGGGAACTTGGCATCGCCCTGCCCAACACCGCCGGCACTCTGCAGCTCTTCAACGCCCTGGCCGCACAGGAAGGCGGCGATCTCGATCATTCGGCGCTGGTTCGGGTGCTGGAAGCGCTTGCCGGATCTCGCGTGGCGGATGGATAGGGATTTTCCGGCCAGGCCCGAAAATTTTTCCGGATCGACTTCACTATCCCGCTGGGGCAGCTACACTCCTTTCCGTTTCTTGTCTTTCCTGCTGGAGCCCCCTGATGAACCTGCGCGTATTACTATTGTCGATCCTGTTTTTCCTGTCCAACGCCTCCTACGCTGCCGAGGACCTGACTACCCATTTCACCGATCAGCAACTGATGGACATCCTCAAGCAGGATGGTTACTCGGCGGTGAGTCCCTTCAAGGAAGGCGTGATTCTGGTCAAGATCAACGGGCGCAGCCTGTTGCTGTTCAACAACGAGGATGGTGACCTGCAGGCC
>WGBK01000287.1 GCA_015494335.1 Gammaproteobacteria bacterium
CGTCGCAAGGGCGGATCTGAGCCTGCGTTACGATGCCATCGAAGCCGGCAAGGCCCGTCCGGCGCAGCAGATCCGGCTGGCCCGGGGCTGGCTGCGCGTCGATCCGCTGCAGCAGTCCTCCCTGTCGCTGCTGGTCGACCTGAACCGCGGCGATCTCTACCAGCTGCGCCACGATCGCAAACGTTTCTTCCGCATTCCGCTGAGCTCGCTGCTGCAGTACAGCGGGCTTTACGAGAACAACCGCAGCGTGTTCCAGGGCCTGATCGACCAGGGCCTGCGCCAGCTCAATCCCTCTCAACGCAGCCAGGCGGAGCGCTTCCTCGAGCAACTCAAGCAGCCGCGCCGGGCACGCATCGAGTTGCGTCCGCTGAATCGACGAGGCGAGGTGCTCGGCGTGCAATGCGAATCGGTGGCGCTTATCCAACCGGGATCGGTGCCCAGAGAGCTGTGCGTAGGCCGCTACCGGGAACTGGGACTGGATACGAGCGACCGTGCCAATCTCGACCGCATCGGCGAACTGGCCGCAGCCCTGCAACAACTGCACATGAGTCAATGGTTCGAGGGCGTCGCCCGTGCATGGCGCGAGCTGAAGGGTCTGCCGCTGGAAATCCGGGCCTTCGACCACAGCGGTCGTCCACTGGAGCATTGGCGACTGGGCCGCCTGTCACGCATGCCGATACCGGCAACCGAGATGCGGATTCCCGACGGCTATCAGCCGAGCAGTACACCACTGATCTGAGTTTTCCGGACACTACGAGGCCTGCAGCTCCTTCAGTACGTTGCCGAACGCGGCCATTTCCATCAAGACCCTCTCCAGCTTGCGGCCGGTTTCGGTCAGCTCGTACTCGGTCGTCGGCGGAATGGTCGGATAGGCGGTCCGGGTCAACAGTTTTCGCTGCTCCAGAAGCCTCAGCCGGGCGGTCAGCACCTTCGGGCTGATGCCTGGCAGGGCTCTCTGAAGCTCCGAAAACCGTCTTTTCCCCGGCAACAGTTCCCGAATGACCAGCGTGGTCCACTTGCCCTCGATGATTTCGGCCGTGATCTTGACCGGGCATTCATCATCGCAGCCCTTTGTTTGCTTAATCGTATCCATGCCACCTGTTAGTTTCTAAATGGTAACTACTTCCATTTGGTTACTGACTCACCAATAATGCCTCGACCTTACACCAACCAAGAGACACTCGCATGAAAAAAATCACCTGGCTCCTGCGCATCGTCGGCGGCATTCAGATCATCCTCGGCGTTTTCTACCTGTTCGCCCCGGACTTTATGCTCAGCTCGATGGGGCATAGCCTACCGCCAGCGGATATCCGCTACCCACTGGCCATGCTGGCCTCGCGCTTCATCGCCTACGGCATCGCGTTCATCTACATCTCGGGAAACCCGGTTCAGCATCGCCTGTGGCTGTATTTCATGGTGCTGATCCAGGCCATCGATCTGGGGGCGGGAATCTTCTACACCAGCATCGGTGTCGTGGATATCGCCCTGTCCGGCTTCCCCATGTTCAATGCCCTGTGGATCGGCGTCCTGCTGCTGCTCTGGGCACCGAGGGAAAAGACGGCGTGATGCGGCAGACCTCAAGACTGCTGCATCACGCGTGGATCAGGCTGTTGCTGGCGTTCTCGCCGGCAACCCTGTTCCAGGCCATCGGACAACTGGACTGGTATCGGGATACATTGCGGGAATGGATCGATGATTCGCTGCCTCGTCCGGAGCAACGCATCGTCGAGGTGGGCTGCGCCACTGGATACCTCACGGCTTACCTGGCAGGCAAGGGGCATCGCGTCACCGGGATTGACCTGTCGCCACGCATGATTGAGGAAGCCGGAAACCGCTATCCGCAGATCGACTTCCGGGTCGCAAGCGCCAGCCGACAGCACTTCGGGGAGGCGCATTTCGACGGGATTGCCGCGGCTTCGGTAATCAATGTGACCGATGATCCCGGGGATTTCCTCGACAACATATATCCGTTGTGCAGGCCTGGAGGTTGGCTCACCCTGCTCTTTCCGGCCAGCGGATTTGGTGACGATGAACTGGAGGCGCTGGTCGCAGACCTGGGACTGACCGGCTTCTCGGAAGCGGCCTTGACCGCCTGGCATCGGCTGGCGCCCAAGATGGAAGTGGACGCAGTGAAGATTTTTCTGCAGCAAGCTGGCTTCGCGGACATCGAGACAAGGATGCTGCTTTCCGGCTTGGTCGCATCAGTTTCAGCCAGAAAGCATCCGGTTACGGGCTGATCGGAACGGCATCAGGCACCGGCTCTCTTCTTTTCCACCGCATCGGCAAGTCCCCGCAGCACCTGTTCGGTATCCGCCCAGTTGATGCAGGCATCGGTAACGCTCTGACCATAGGTCAGCTCGACGCCCGGCTCGATGTCCTGCCGCCCTTCCACCAGGTGGGATTCGACCATCACACCGAAGATCGAGTCCTGCCCGGTCTTGAGTTGGTGGGCAATATCCTCGGCCACCTCGATCTGCTTGTGGAACTGCTTCTGGCTGTTGGCGTGGCTGCAATCCACCATCAGCTGGTCGAACAGACCGGCATCGCGCAGCTGCGCCGCGGCCGCGTTGACGCTTTCCCGGTCGTAGTTGGGACGGGTTCCGCCGCGCAGGATGACATGGCTGTATTCGTTCCCGGTGGTGGTGAAGATGGCCGAGTGCCCTTCCTTGGTCACGGACAGGAAGCTGTGCGGCCGGGCGGCGCTGCGCATGGCATCGATGGCGATCTGGATGCGACCGTCGGTACCGTTCTTGAAACCCACCGGGCAGGACAGACCCGATGCCAGC